>CAZYTV010000001.1:0-31958 GCA_964650455.1 uncultured Chitinophaga sp.
AAAATATCGGGGTCACCATCCTTGTCCACATCCGCATGCGCGATACAGGATTTGTTTTCGTATTGCTGGGAAAAGGGGTTCTGCATTTTAGTAAAACGTCCCTTGCCATCATTGAGGTAGATCCGGTCCTCCAAGGCCAGTGCATTATTTCTTGGCTCATTGCCGCCGCTGACCACATAGAGATCCGGGAATGTGTCGCCATTGATATCAAAGAATGCGGCATCTACATCCTCGCATACTGCGTCAGGACTAAAGATCGCTGTATCCGATGCGGCAAAACTTCCATCCGGCCGTTGAATCATTAATGATCCAGGCTGCTCTTTCGCTCCACAGGCATAAAAATCATCGAGACCGTCTCCATTTACATCCGCCACAGCGATCTTCGGACCACGGGTGGAAAGCGCATGCGGGATCAGGTATTGCACATTGAAATCAACAAATTCATTTTCCTGATGCTTCCAGTTACAACTGATGGCGGAGGTGATATCCTGGTACAATTCCGGTGCCGGGGGGAAATAAACAGTATAATCAAAAATGCCTGTGGCTTCTTTCTTATTTACCAGTAAAGCTTTGTTAGCGGCCACATTTTTTAATACCTGCATCCGTTGGTCCGGCCAAACCACCAGCACGCTGTCTGCATGAACTGCAGAATCCAGCCCGAAGTGCATTCTTGGTTCAGAAGAGGACTGAAAGCCACGCGTGAGCATGAGCTGCTGGTATTGCATTTTCCCTTTTGTAAACACCCATGTTTTTACACCGAGACCGAACTGATTCAAACTGTCTCCTTTAAAGGATATCGTGAGATGGTTTTTCCCGGTACTGTTATTGCGTAAGACCGTGGCTTTTTCATTAATACAGTTCATGACCACATCCAGGTCACCGTCATTATCCAGATCTGCATAAGCGGCACCATTGAAATACCCTTTCATTTTACCTGTTCCCCATTCTTTGCTCACATCGCTGAAGGAACCGCTGCCATTGCCTTTAAAAAAGAAAGGATGTGAACTGCCATCCGGCATGGCATTAATGGTTTCATCATCGTATTTATCGGTATGACTAAGCTTCTTATTGAATTCCTGGCTGGAAACAAACCGTACATAATCAAGATCAACCGGCCGCTTGACAATCCCGCTTGATACAAAAAGATCCTTGTTGCCATCATTGTCAAAATCAGCAAAGAGAGGTGACCAGCTCCAGTCGGTGGCCGATACGCCACTGAAGAGTCCGGTTTCACTGAAAGAACGGCCACTCCCGTTATTCCGTTGCAGGCTGTTACGGGAATACTGGTGCTGATAGCCGTTAATCTCGAGTTTTACTTTATAGATATCCGGGTTCTCATCACTGCCATACGTTTTTAATGTTTTCTCATCCGGGGGAAGCATGTCCACCGTGATCACATCCGGCTGGCCATCGTTATTATAATCGGCAATATCATTGCCCATGCTGAATCGGCTGTAATGCCGGAAATGGGCAGCACCGCTTTCCGCGAAGCTCCCGTTTTTATTATTGATATAGTAGTAGTCATTTTCATGAAAATCATTACCGATATAAATATCTTCCCACCCGTCATTATTCAGGTCAGCAACGGCCAATCCAAGTCCGTACCCCAGGTTACTCTGATAGATATTTGCCTCTTTAGACACATCAGTGAATT
This sequence comes from uncultured Chitinophaga sp., assembly GCA_964650455.1. GTDB lineage: Bacteria > Bacteroidota > Bacteroidia > Chitinophagales > Chitinophagaceae > JJ008. The sequence goes on from CAZYTV010000001.1 coordinate 1,655, forward strand.
TCCCGTTTACATTTACGTCATTCCGGTAAAGAATATCACCTGTAAGCGGATCTGTCTTGCGCCGGTTCATCGTATCCACGATATTGGCATGCGGGTGAGCCGACTGGTTCAGGATATAACAATCCAGGTCCCCATCATGATCATAATCAAAGAAAGCAGATTGCGTGGTTAATCCGGCAAAGTCGAGCCCATAAGCATTACTCTTTTCAGTGAATGTACTGTTGCCGTTATTCATGAAGAGTTCATTGTGCCCTTTCAGGTCATATTTTTTATTCACGGAGCTGACATAGATATCCAGCAATCCATCCCCGTTTACATCGGCCATGGTAACACCTGTACACCAGTCCGCACTTCCTTTTACCCCGGCCTTATCCGTGATATCCTCGAATTCAAAATTTCCTTTGTTGAGGTAGAGTTTATTCCCGCTTTTATTATTGGCTGTAAAATAAATATCGGTCAGTCCGTCATTGTTGATATCCCCGGTGGCCACCCCGCCCCCGTTATAGTAGTACAGGTAGTAGAGGATATTAAAAACTTTATGCCTCTCCAATGTATTGGTAAAACTGATCCCTGTTTGTGATGCCGACAGACTTGAAAAGAATGGCTGAGGCTTATTACAACTGCTGAGAATAGCCAGGAAGGCAGTTCCACAAAAAACGAAACGTAACATGATGTGGAGGGCAAGCTTTTTCATGAAGCAAATTTCGGTATGATATGGGGAATAAAATGAAAAGGGCTAAACAAATAAATGTTCAGCCCCTTTTCTGCTTATGCTCTGCGATTGCCAAAAAAAATTTCAGCAAGTCATATTATAAACGGCTATTATACAGTGCTGACACCTCCGTTGCGGACAGCGCTTTACCATACAAACGGAACTGATCCATGGCACCGTTATAGGATTTAATCCAGTCATCCGTAGGGCCAGTTGTATTGGCATGCTTGTTCCAGCCTGCCAGAATGAACTTGTTCGCCTGTTTGAAATTAACGGCGCCACGCGGGCTGCCACCGCTTTTCACATCTGTCTGGGTGGCGTTCATTCCTGTAACGACCACTCCGTCAAAATAGTAAGTCATTTTAGAAGTGGTTTGGTCGTAAGAATAAACGATATGGTGCCAGTTACCATCGAATACCGGCTTGGAGAAAGTGCCTTCCAGCCACTGATCCATGACGCATAATTTCATCGTTGCACTGGTAGCGGTCTGGTTTTCCATCAGCAGGAATACTGCACTGTGGTGCCATCCATAAGTGTCATCTGCCAGGGAGAACAGGAATTCGGTACGACCCGCCTGGGCGGTATTCTTGAGCCACATAGAGATACTGAAACTGGTGGCATCCTTGAAGTCATTGGCAGAAGGATAAAGCACCGCTTTACCATCTGAACCCTGGATCGCTTTACCGGCCACGCCGGCTACAGAAGTCAGGGGGTTACTGGCCGGGAAATTAGCGCGGATACTATCCACCCCGTTCATCAGCGGATCAGCAGAAGTGCCGTCAAATGCCGCATAAAATTTCAGGGGACCACCGGGAGGATTAGCATCCGCCGGGTAATCAGCGTAATCAGGTTTTTTCATTTTCTGACAGCTGGTCATAAAGGCAACCAGTGACAGTCCCAGGAAAACCTTGGTGAATATTTGAGTTGTTCTTGTCATTTTTAATCAGTTTTCTGTTTTAACAAAGTAGTGAATTCCGGTCCGGTCAACAAAGACCGGGACCGGAATTATAATATATTACCAGCAGGGATTCTGAATCAGTATGCCACCGGCAAAGTCGATAGCAGCCTGGGGAATCGGGTAGTATTTATGACAGTTGGTATAACCAGAACCACCTAATACCGTTAACGCATCGTTCCACCTGACGAGGTCGTAGAAGCGTTCACCTTCCATAGCCAGTTCGAGTCTTCTTTCAGTTTTAATCGTTGTTCTGAAAGCAGCCTGTGTGCTGAATGCCACACTGGCGAGACCGGCCCTGTTTCTGATCTGGTTGATATAACCTACCGCTAATGCCTGGTTACCTGCACCACCGATTTCATTGGCCGCTTCAGCCGCCATCAGCAGTACATCCGCATAACGGAGTTCGCGCTGGTTCACCCAACCGGCTTGTCTTTCGCCGGTCTGTGTTTGCATAGCAGGTTCCGGATAAACTTTCTTGTTCCAGAATTTGCGTGGGAGTGGTCCGGCCGGTACATCAAATACTGAACCCGGAACGGTACGGCCATAATATCCATCGCTCTGACCAGAGTATAAGATAGTGGCATCTTTCCGTGCATCACCAGCGGGGTAAGCATCCACCAGTGACTGGGTTGGTGTATTCCATCCCCAGCCCAGATCCCACTCACCTGAACCACGTACACCCTGGGCAATTCCGTACCAGGAATAGTAGTTATCGGTTCCATTAGGTCCGATATAAGCCTGAATTTCCCAGATAGACTCTTTACCGTTTTCTCCTTCCTCGCGGAAGAGTTTGGTAAAGTCTGATTTCAGTTCATACTGACCGGTTCCGATGATCTGCTGGCAGAGCGAAAGCGCCTCGGTCCAGTTCTGACGATAGAGTTTGGTTTTAGCCGCCAGTGCTTTTGCTGCAGCGGAGGTTAAACGCCCGGTATATTTTGCCGGCCAGGTGGCAGGCAGGTTAGCCATTGCATCGGTCAGATCGGCATCGATAAGTGCATAAATCTCAGTAACGGGAGCCTTCGCTTTCTTGCTATCATTCGGGTTATATACCCTGAAATCGATTTTCGGTACTTCACCGAAAGTTCTTACGAGGTCGAAATAAGCAAAGGCGCGGAAGAACTTTGCTTCGGCGATATTCACTTTAGACGGGGCGTCTGACAGACCCAGTGAATCGGCTAATTGTAATGCTGTATTGGCCTGACCGATCAGCACATAGTGCTGATCCCAGTAGATAGAGTTGGACCAATGGTCTTTTACATACTGGAACTGATCGTAGATCACTCCCCAGTCAGCACCATCAGCGGCACTGCTTCCTTTTTCAGAATCATCTGCACGGAAACCGTGGATACCCAGCCAGGGGATACCACCAAATGCCTGTCCGGCCACATCACCATTACGGATGGCACCATACAAACCGTAGATCTGTCCTTCCAGACCACCCTGGTTCAGGTCATCCAGGGTTGCCGTTAAGGGTTTGCGGTCAAGGAACTTTTTACAGCCCGTAAACAAAGCAAGCATCGGGACAGCTAAAAGTAGACCCCAAACCAGGTTTTTAATTTTATTCATAGCTTAATCGTTTTTCGTTTTAAAAGTTTACGTTAATACCGGCGGTGAATACCCTCGGGATAGGTCCGTTACCATTGTCAATACCAAAGGAAGTCGCTGTACCACCGAATTCAGGTGTATAACCGGAATTGTTCTTCCAGGTTTTCAGGTTCTGCACATTGGCGAAAATCCGGAAACTGCTGATCTGGTATTTTCTCAGGAAATCAGGGCTGATGTTATAACCAACCTGTACGTTACGGAGGCGGAAATAGCTTCCGTCTTCAACACCATAGGTAGAAGGCAGGCGGTTGATCGGGTGGTTATCCCCCAGGATCGGATCCCAGTTGGATGTACCCTCACCATTCCAGCGGTTCAGTTTGAAAGCCGGATAGTTGAACTTGGTAAAGGGCAGTTCTGAAGCACCCCAGTAGCGATAAACCTCATTACCATATACACCACCGAAATCGATTCCCATATCAAATCCTTTGTAGTTTAATGATACAGTACCACCATACGCGAAATCCGGAGTGGGATTACCGATCACTGTTCTGTCAGTAGGATCAATCTTGCCATCCCCATTAACGTCTTTATACTTCAGGTCACCGGGACCATACTGATAACCGACGACTACAGGAGATGCCAGTTTTTCAGCATACGTCTGGTATACCCCTTCCACAACATAACCGTAGAAGTATCCGATCGGGTAACCGGCTTCAGTCTGGTTGGGTCTTTCCTCACTGGAGTTCAGTTTGTTTCCACCCAGATCCACCACTTTATTATCAAACGTGGTGAAGTTGCCGCTTACCGTCAGGGTCAGGTCGGTGGCCAGTTTTTGTTTCCAGTCAGCAGAGATTTCAAAACCTTTGTTCTTAACACTGCCCACATTATCCAGCCTGAAACGGCCGGCACCGGTCGGAACAATGGTCATGATATCCTTGGTCAGTTTGCTGTAATAAGCCGCATCCACATGCAGACGGCTTTTCAGCGCATAAAATTCCACACCTACTTCTTTGGCATCCACTACTTCCCAGGTCAGGTTCCTGTTGGGCTCGTAAGAGAGTGAATAGGCCGGAGCAATGGTGTTACCGAATACGGCTGTGTTGCCGGTCTGCAGGGCAGGATAATAGGGATAATCATATCCATAAGTATTCTGCACTCCAAGAACACCCCAGGAGGCTTTAAGTTTTAAGAAGTCAAAAATTTTCTGAGAAGCCATAAATTCTTCTTTGGTCAGCTCCCAGCCTGCACCAACTGAATAGAAATTCTTGAAACGGTTATCCGGGGAAATCTGGGAAGAACCATCTCTTCTGAAAGAAGCATTCAGCAGGTATTTGCCCTGGTAGTTATATAATAAACGGAATAAAGTCGACGCGGTTGCCTTCTCCCACTGGGAAGAGCTGGCTCTTTTGGTGGCCGGGTCAACAAATCCATTGTCCACATACCAGAAACGCTTGTCATCGGGGATAGAGTCACCGGGGTTACGCTGGGTGGCAGAGCCGAATAATCCATTGTAACTATTAAAATATGTCGTGAATCCCGCGATAGCAGTAAGGCCATGGTCGCCGAAACTCTTTTTGAAAGTCAGGATATAATCCTGCTGGAATTTTTTCCAGGTATTTGAACCCTGGCTTACTGATGTTACCCGGTTGTTGGGATCAACATAAGCGGTATCTCCGCCGGTTTTACTGCCGGTGGGGTTGAAACGGTAGAGGATCGGGTTATAGTTTCTTGTATCCTGGTTTGACATATCTGCATACAAAGTGCTGCGGAAGTTGAAATTCCGGAGGAAGTTTACTTCTGCAAATACACTACCCACCATCCGGTTCTCAATACGGATCTCTTTATTCCATTTTTTCTCCAGGTTCATCAGGGGATTACCGATCTGGCCAGCTTGTCCGGCCAGTTCATAATAAATACCTGAGGCAGGATCCATAGTGGGAATGATCGGCCACACACGGCGGGCATCAAACAGCAGTCCGTTGGCCTGGCTGAACGGCAGGTCCTGGCGGAAACCATTGAAGTTAAAACCAAGCTTGATGGCTTTGCTGATTTTAAACTCATCATTGATGGCCAATAAGATTTTTTTCAGCCTTTCATTTTTGACCACCCCTTCATCGTGGATATAGCCCACACCCATATAGAATTTATTCTTATCGGTGCTGGCAGCCACGCTGATATTGTTGTTGCTGAATATACCGGTTCTGGTCATTGCACCTACCCAGTCCGTATTGCCGGTCCAACGGGTGTAATCGAAGAATTGTTGCGGAGCCAGGCCAATATTGGTCTGCTCTTCATCAAACAGGGTTTTGAAACCGGCGGCATCCACCATGTCGATTTTATCAACCAGTTTCTTGGTACCAATCGTAGAAGTGAAGTTCACCACGATTTTACCGGCTTTTGCCTTTTTAGTAGTAATAGCGATTACACCATTCGCACCACGGATACCGAAGATCGCCAGGGAAGAAGGATCTTTCAGTACCTCGATAGATTCGATATCGTTCGCATTCAGGTAATCAATATTATCATTGAAGATACCATCCACCACGTAGAGTGGTTTGATACCACCGATACTGTTGGTACCGCGGATACGGATATCCGGTTCTGCGCCGGGAGTTCCGCTGTTCACGATGGACATACCCGCTACTTTACCTTGTAAAGAAGCGATGGGGTTGGTGTTAGGGCGGTCAGCTACTTCTTTCCCGGAGATTTTTGTGATAGATCCGGTCAGGTCCCTTTTACTGGCCTGGCCATAACCAATCACCACCACTTCATCAATCTTTTTAGCAGATTGCTGAAGCGTAATACTCAGGGTGGATTTACCCGCAACAGCTACTTCAAAACTCTCAAAGCCCACGGAGCTGAACACCAGGGTGGCGTCATCGGGAACGGTGAGGGAGAAGTTACCGTTAGCGTCGGTGGTGGTACCCGTCCTGGATCCTTTAACAGATACAGAAACACCTGCCAGGGGTTCACCCGCAGATGATGTTACTTTACCGGATACACGCAGATCCTGAGAAATGATCTCTGTAGCGGTCATTCCTTCTTTAAGCACCACCAGTTTGGAAGCGAGGATTTTGTAGCTCACCCCGGTGTTGGCCAGGATTTTGTCGAGCAGGTCAGTCACCGGCGCGTCTACGGCGTCGATTGTGACCCTTGGCTTTTTCTTTAAGGCGTTTTCACTGAAGAGAAAACGATAGTTGGTTTTCTTTTCAATGGCAAACAATACTTTTTTGATTTCAGCCTCGTTCATTTTCAGCGTGATACGATCTTGCGAAAACCCACGGGCAGATACCTGGAGACAGGCAATCAGCAAAAAAGCAATCGTCAGTTTCATAATTCTGGCAATCTTTGGTAACAGGTCCTTTTTAGAAACAGCAGTCGTTTCGTTTTTTTTCATACTTAGCAATTGAAGAGTTAACAATCGGCTTCCCTGGGGTTGCCGGTTCTTATTTACTAACCTGGCGGTACTTTGCAGTACCGTTTGTTATCCTTCCGCTAAGAAGTGTTGTGAATGGCATTCATATAGCATAGCATTAGCGGTGAATAATTATTTTATTTCCGTTCTTTTCGTACTGAAATGGTATAAATTCCTTCAGGGCCTCGAGTGCCTGAATAATCGTTTCTGATTCAAAGATCCCGTTGAGCCGTTCTTCCCCGATCCGCAGATCGGTAATATCAATCTGCACATCATACCAGCGTTCCATTTTCACGGCCAGTTCACTGAACGACTCATCGCGGAATACCAGCTTATTGTTTACCCACTGGATCTCAGCTACAGTACTGTCCTGAGGATTATACTTCAGCTTATTGATCGACATCAGGGTACTGATCACCGGCAGTTCGGTCCGCGCGATATTGCCGGTTGTTCTTTCCTTATGCTTATCCTCTTTCTCCAGGCGGGCGATATCATTTTCGACCACCAGCTTTTCGCTGGGCGAAAGAATGATCTTGTTATTGGGGCGGTTACGGATCGTGACTTCAATGCTTCCGCGGATCAGGCTGGTCTCCGTCTGCTTATCTTCCGGGTAAGCCTTTACATTGAAAGCAGTGCCCAGTACTTTAATCTTAATACTGGACGTACTGATAATAAATGGTTTTTCCTTGTTTTTCGTTACATCAAAAAAGCCCTCCCCGATCAGGGTCACTTCCCTGGTTTCAATCCCGAAGTCCTTATTATAGGTGAGCTTACTACCCGCATTCAGCCATACCACTGAACCATCCGGCAACTGCACTTTTGATTTGGATCCGGGACGGGTGGAAATCTCGTTGACCTGGCTGGCCACTTCGTCTCCCCGGCTGCTGCTGCTCCCCGATAAGGCACGGATAGAAAAGAGACCGGTTGCAACCAACAAAACGGCAGCCGCCCAATACCAACGGGCAAACCGTCTTTTCGGTGTTGCTTCCATTCCGGTTTCCCGGATTGTTCCGTCCAACGAAATATTCATTTCATTTATCCGGTGGAGATGAAGCATATAGGCATCTTCCCCCGCTGTAGCATCCACGCCTTGTTGATATTTCCAGAGATCGGTCAGGTTCTGGATGGCGTATTGCCATTCAGGGTGTGACTGAATCATACTTTCTAAAAAGACCAGCTCATCAGCGGAAGCCTCCCCGGACAGTTTTTTAGAAAATAAGACCCAAAATTGTTCCTGACTCATTAATTCGTTGGTTGTAAATAACTAAGACAACCAAACACCGGGAATACCCCTAAAAATGTTTTAACTTTTTTTTGCAGCGGAAGTTGTAATATTTAACTCTTTGATTTCCAGATGCATACATTTACCCAAGCGACGCAGGGCAATGGCCATCTGGGCCTCAATCGTCTTTACCGATAACTGGAGCAGTTCGGCCACTTCCTTGTACTTCAGGCCATCTTCCTTGACCAGCTTGAAAATGATCCGGCAACGCGGTGGCAGGTTATTAATGGCCTGGCGGATCTGGCGCATCATTTCCTCCGTCATCATCAACTGTTCGGGATCAAAATAGATGCTGTTGAGCTGTACCAGCCACTCTTCCGGGGAAGGGTTTTGCTGCCTTTTCTGCTTATTTATACGATTATAAGCCAGGTTCTTGGCGGTGGTATAGAAATAAAGAAGAGGGGATTCGATGCTGGTGAGCTGGTCTCTTTTTTCCCAGACCCTGATAAAAAGGTCGGAAACCAGTTCTTCCGCTTCCTCCTGTGACTTGAGGATGGAATAGGCAAATTGCTTCAGCCGCCCATGGAGCAGCATAAACAATTCCTTGTACGCTGCCTGATCATTGGCAAAAGCAATAGCAGCGAGCAACCTTTTTATGGGTTCATTCTCAGGCATAAGCAAAGCGCCGTAAATCTAAGGGAATTGTTTAATAAAGTACATGACGGTTTTACACTGGTTTTTTTGTACTTTTGCAGCCGCCCAAAAGGCAGGACCCTTAGCTCAGTTGGTTAGAGCAGCAGACTCATAATCTGCGGGTCGTTGGTTCGATCCCAACAGGGTCCACTTTTTTAAGATCCAAGAAACAAGATGCCAAGAACCAAATAAGGACCAAAGTCTAATTATCAATTATCAAAGGGTCCTTGTTTGATGCTTGGCTTCTTGATTATTATTTGGATCATGTTTCCTGGCATCTTGGTTCTTACCCGAAGGGTATTAACTTTTTGTTAACCGCCTCGCTTATACTTTTGTCACTACATCATAATTATGAAGAAGTTTATACTGTTTTTTGTGGCGGCATCCGCCTTTCTCAGTCTCTCCGCCCAGCAACCGGATACATTGGCTGTTCCGAAAATGAAAAAAGATAAGCCCAGCCTGGCTAACCGGGCCAATGACCACCTGGTTTTTCAAGTGGGTTATACCGGTTGGGCCGGCATTCCTGATACCATTACTACAAAAGGACTGAGCAAATCAGTGAACCTCTACCTGATGTACGATTTCCCTTTTAAAAATAACCCCAAACTGAGTATGGCCTTCGGCCCCGGTATCGGCTCTGATCATATTCTTTTTTCCAAAACATATGTAGGTATCAAGGACCAGACCAGCACGATGGCTTTTAAAGACCAGAGTGATACCAACCATTTCAAGAAAACAAAACTGGCGACGATTTTCCTGGAAGCACCGATCGAATTCCGTTATTCAGCAAACCCCGAAACCGGCAAGGGCCTGAAACTGGCTTTTGGTGTTAAAGTGGGTACACTGATCAATGCACATACCCGTAACTCTGACTACGAAGACAAAAGCGGCAACACCATCAATAACTATGTCATGAAAGAATCCAGTAAGCGCTTCTTCAACAAGCAGCGTCTTTCCGGTATGGTCCGCGTAGGATATGGTCATGTGAGCCTTTATGGCTCCTACCAGTTTACCCCCGTACTCCGCGACGGACTGGGTCCGCAGGTACGGCCTTTTTCGTTTGGGTTAACGCTGAGCGGACTGTAATTTCAGATAATAGAAAATAGTAAATAGAGAATAGGGCTACTAAGCAGTATTCCCTGAAATCAATAAAAAAGCGGTTCTGGTTACAGAGCCGCTTTTTTTAAAACAACCATTCACAATCCCATTTCCTATTCTCTATTATCTATTATCTATTTACTAACATCTACCTTTAACACCCATGAAGCAACTATCCCTAATAGTTTTTCTCGCCTTCAGCATAGTCACCAACGCACAGGATAAAATATCCGCCTACTTCGAATCCATCCGGAATAATGAAGCCTTGCTGACTGCTTTCTTTGCGGGTATGCCGAAGGGTGGTGACCTGCATCATCATTTCTCCGGTTCGGCCTGGCCCGATAAACTGCTGGAAAAAGCGATCCGTGAAGACTATTATATAGATCTGCGTTCCTTCACCGTTGCAAAAACACCCGGAGCAGGTAACTCCTGGAAACCTTTCTCTGCATTTACGGGAAGCGGTGAACTGGAGCATCTAAAAACAGATATCATCAGGCGTTGGTCGGTTAAAGACTATTACGAAGGGTTTTATCCTTCTGAAAAATTATTCTTTGAAAGTTTTGAGAAATTCGACGCGATCATGGATGAACAGTTCCCGGCTGTGCTGCAGGAACTGAAAACACGGGCCAAAGCAGAAAACCTCAGCTACCTCGAAACGCAGTTATCCAGACCCCGTTTCAGCCTGAAGTTAAATGATGGTGACAGCCTGAACAAAGTGTTACGCGATGCAGCTTCACGTATGGATACTGGTTATATCTTCCGGTTATTGCAACAGCTTACCCTCCGTTTCGATCAGGGAGGTGTAATAGAAAGCGCTGATTCATTCAATAATACTGTGGTTAAAAAACTGCATGAGGAACTGAAGCTGGATGACGACTCATTCACCATACGATACCAGAATTTTGTACTCCGGTTTATGGAGCCGGTGGAGCTTTTCAAAAACCTGTATGTTAATTTCATGTCTGCCGATCGTAGTCCCCTGATCGTTGGAGTAAACATCGTTTCTCCGGAACACGGTCCTGTGTCCATGAATGATTACTGGCTGCATATGGTTATGTTCCGGTATATGCACCGGTTATTCCCGGAGGTGAAATATGCCGTGCATGCCGGTGAACTGACACTGGGCCTCGTGGCACCGGAAGAACTGACCTGGCATATTGATGCGGCGGTACGTATTGCAGGTGCCAACCGGATCGGGCACGGGGTGGATATAGCTTATGAAAATAACAGCAGCAGCCTGCTGCGTTTTATGCGGCAGGAAAAAATTCCGGTGGAGATTAATTTATCCAGCAACGAGTTTATCCTGAAAGTCAAGGAGGATCAGCATCCGGTCTCCCTGTACTATAAAGCAGGTGTACCCATCGTTATCAGCTCCGATGATGCCGGCATCCTGCGTACCAGCATCACCCGGCAATATGTATTGCTGGCCAAACGATATCCATTTATACCCTACCAGGCAATCAAACAAATGGTATATAATAGCATTACCTATAGTTTTATCGAAGAAGAAAAAGTAAAAACACAATTGAAAAGTGACCTGGACCTTCGTTTTGCAGCATTTGAAAAATCACTGCCCCGCCTGCCGGTTAAAAAGTAATGCCTGTGTAATTACAATGTAAAAGGTTGGTTATATCCACGGTTTTTGATAGCTTACTGGCCGAGCTAATTAACTGATATGAAAAAAATACCTGGCCTTGCCGGCATCCTGACCTGTTTTCTTTCCCTGTTGTTTATTCAGCATCCCTATTGCCAGTCAGATATGGCCGAAGCAGGTATCAGGAAGATCATGGAAGAATCCCCGGTGACCGGCCTCTCTGTTGCCGTCGTTAAAAACAATAAACTCATTTATACGCATGCATTTGGCCTGAAAAGCAGGGAGACCAACGCCCCGCTGACGGAAGACTGCCTGTTCCGGATCGCTTCCATTTCCAAATCTTTTTCTGCCACCTCCATCATGCAACTGGTGGAAGCGAAAAAATTATCCCTGGATGATGATGTCAGTACCCTGGTGGGATTTAAAATCCGGAACCCGAAATTCCCGGAAACAGTCATCACCCTGCGCCTGCTGTTATCGCATCTTTCGTCCATTAATGACAGCCAGGGATATTTTACGCTGGATGCCATCCATCCGGATAAAAACCCCAATTGGGCCAATTGTTATAACAACTACGAACCAGGTAAGGGCTATCAGTACTGCAACCTGAATTTTAATATGGTGGGCACTATCATTGAAAAATATTCCGGCGAACGTTTCGACCAATATGTGAAACACCATATACTGGATCCGTTGGGATTATATGGCGGTTATTGTGTGGACTCGCTGGACAAATCCCGCTTTGCCTCCATCTATGAGTACAACGGGGACTCTGCCCGGTTTTTCCATTCCCCCAATGCCTATCATCCCCGGAGCGCCGAAATCGCTGCTTATGTAATGGGATACAGCACGCCGGTCTTCTCTCCCACCGGTGGCATGAAAATATCTGCCCCGGACCTGGCCCGCTATATGATCATGCATATGAATATGGGTAAATACAGGGGTCAAAGAATCATTTCGAAAAAAAGTGCCAGGACCATGCAAACTCCCTATTCTGAAAAAGAGGGATACGGATTCGCCATCATGAATTCAACAAAACTGATTCCCGGTAAACAGTTGACCGGTCATACAGGCTCCGCTTACGGACTGTACAGCGCCATGTTTTTTAATCCAAAGGAAAAGTTTGGTATCGTGGTAATCAGTAACGGATGTGATATTAAATACAGTGAGGGATTTAATACCGTGATCCGGAAGACGGTGAATTGTTTGTATGAAACACTTATTAGAGAAAATTAAAACCGCAGAGGGCGCAGAGAACGCAGAGGGAATACAAAATTCTTCGTCCCAGGCAAGCTCCGCGACCTGAGGGGTTAAATAACTAGTATTTCTCTGCGCCCTCCGCGCCCTCCGCGGTTAGTTAAGCCTTTATCCCCTTCTACAAGTCCCTCCCTGCAGTTGTATATAAAACTGTGCTTCATCCAAATGACTTAGTTTTGTATTACAATAATAAATTATCATGAGTACTACGAATAAAGTGTGGTTTATCACTGGTTGCTCCACCGGTTTTGGCCGTGAGCTGGCAAAGCAAACCCTGGCAAAAGGATTCAATGTAGTGGTCACTGCCCGTAAATCAGCAGATGTGGTGGATATCGTGGCCGCTTACCCGGAAACTGCACTGTCCATATCACTGGATGTAACAGTACCACAACAAATAAAGGATGCGGTACAAACGGCGATAACCCGTTTCGGCCGTATCGATGTGCTGGTCAATAACGCAGGGATTGGCTATTTCGCTGCCGTTGAAGAAAGCGAGGAAGAAGAAGTGCGCCGGATGTTTGAAATCAATTTCTTCGGACTGGCACACATGACCAACGAAGTATTGCCTTACATGCGCAAACAAAGCAGTGGCCATATCCTGAATGTGGCTTCGATCGGCGGACTGCGTTCCTTCCCGGCTGTTGGTTTTTACAATGCCACCAAGTATGCCGTGGATGGACTGAGTGAAGCCCTCTCCAAAGAAGTGGCCCCGCTGGGCATTAAAGTGACAGTGATCTGCCCGAGTGGCTTCCGCACGGATTGGGCGGGCCGTTCTGCAAAAAATACTTCTATCCGCATTGAAGATTATGCATCCACTGCCGGTAAGAATATGAGTGATCTCCGCGGTTATAGCGGCAATCAGCCCGGCGACCCGGTGAAAGCGGCCCTGGCCATGATACAGGTAACCGAAACCGAAAACCCGCCATTGCGTTTGCTGTTGGGTGCTGCTGCACTGAAAGGTGCCCGGATCAAACTGGAAGAATTGAAAAAGGATTTTGATGATTGGGCGGAGGTAAGTGAAGGTGCGGATTTTAGTTAGCAAATAGAAATTGCCTGCGGCAATTGAATGCAGCCACGGATGAACACGGATCAACACGCCTGCCTGCCAGCAAAGGCAGGGATTTATTTGACTCCGGCAAATTGGGTAGCCACGAATTTTCACGAAGGAACACGAATAATACAGCGTACTGCCCATTGTTTTCTTTCGTGTCCCTTTGTGTGTTTTCGTGGCCAATTTTTTGCTGCAGGCAAAATTCCTTTTCCATTCAGGCAATACATTTATCCGTGCATATCTGTGTGACCTGCCTGCCGGCAAAGGCAGGTCCGTGGCCCCATCTGCCGCCAGGCAGATCCGTAGCCTGCATTTTTCGTGTTCCTTTGTGTGCTTTCGTGGCAAGTAATATGACCGCGAAGCGGGCATTTCTTCCCGTCCTTTTCGCCTTCCCGGCTATATTTTAATACCGCAGGGATTCCCAATCCCGGTTCTCTCACAAGGCAAATCCGCAAAGCTTTATCTTTACACCCAATGAATGTATTTACTGATAAGGGCGTCATTATAATTACTTGTCCAAAACGCCTGTCACCCTACCTGGAACAGGAAGTCACTGAACTTGGATTTAAACCGGATGAAACCTTCATTACCGGTGTACGGCTGACCGGTACAGTCAATGATTGTATTAAGCTAAACCTGAACCTGCGTTGTGCCAGCCAGGTATTGTATAAAATAAAGCAGTTTACGGCGGTCAATGCAGATGATATTTATTCAAATCTCCTGGCTTATCCCTGGGAAAACATTTTACCCGATGATGGTTATTTCTCCATTACCAGTAATGTCAATAACCCCACGATCAATAACAGCATGTTTGCCAATCTCCGGGTGAAAGACGCCATTGTGGATCGCCTGCGGGAAAAAAGAGGGGTACGCCCCAGCACCGGTGCGGAACTCAGTGGCGCAGTGATCAACCTCTTCTGGAAAAATGAAAATGCGGAGGTTTTCATTGATACTTCCGGGGATTCGCTGGGCCGTCATGGCTACCGGAAAATTCCGGGCCAGGCACCCATGCTCGAAGCACTTGCCTCCGCCACTATTTATGCCACGACCTGGGACCGCCAGTCGCCCTTTGTCAACCCGATGTGCGGTTCCGGCACACTCGCTATAGAAGCAGCCATGATCGCCACCAACATGCGGCCGGGCTTATTCCGGACCAATTACGCGTTTATGCACCTGCAGGGATATGATGAAGCGGTTTATTTCCGGGAAGATGCATTTCTGGAAGAACAAATAAAAGAAGTGCCCGGATTACGGATCATTGCTACGGATTATAGTGCAAGAGCCATTGAAAATTCGAGGAAGAATGCGGTGGCAGCCGGTGTGGCCGACCTGATTGAATTCGGCGTTTGTGATTTTGCGGCGACGGAAGTACCGCAGGGCGTTCCGGGTATATTTTTTGTAAACCCCGAATATGGAGAGCGGCTGGGAGAGATGAAAGAACTGGAAGAAACCTATGCCCGCATCGGTGATTTTATGAAACAAAAATGTGGCGGCTATTCCGGCTATGTATTTACCGGCAACATGGAACTTGCCAAAAAAATCGGCCTGAAAGCAAAACGCCGGATTGAATTTTATACCAGCAAAATTGACTGCCGGCTGCTGGAATATGAATTGTACAGTGGCAGCCGGAACACTCCTAAGAAAGAAATCATCTAACCAATAACAGAAACAGTACATGGAAATTGCGGCACTGCAACAGATCGTCAGGGATCGTTATTTTGAAAATGACAATGCCCGCGGCATTTATCATACCGCTTTATGGTTTCATGAGGAAGTGGGTGAACTCTCTTCCGCCATTGCCCGGGGTGATACCGAAAATGCCAAAGAAGAATTCGGTGACGTACTGATGTGGATGCTCACCCTGGCCAACCTCATGAACGTGGACATGGAAGAAGTGGTGGCCGCTTACCTGGAAAATCCAAGAAAAAAATTGCCGGAGAAATAATTACAGGACCCGTTCATATAAATACCTGCTGCAACAGTAAATACCTGTTTAATTTAGACAAATGGAGTCTCCGCTTGACAACCCCATCTGGCAATCACTCTGCAGTGTTCATCAGCAGTATAATGAAGGTGATGGCCGCCTGAAATATTTTTACCCGGAAATTTCTCCTTTTGTAGCAATGGCTGAATGGGATGAAGCGGATAGAAATTATCTTGATCAGCATCTTCCTGCAAACCGGAATTTCTTTTATATCATTAAAAACAAAGTTGAATTACCGGTTTCCTGTAAAATAGTATTTTCCATTCCGCTTTACCAGATGGTTTGCCGGGAACACACCCCTTTTTCTGCGCCGGGAATAACAACAAGAGCACTGGGCGCTGCAGATATACCACAAGCGATCGGGCTGACGGCACTTACCAAACCCGGACCTTTTAACCAGCGTACTATTGAATTTGGAAACTATATCGGGATTTTTGAAGGAGAACGACTGACGGCAATGGCCGGCGAACGGTTGAAATTTTCCGGCTATACGGAAGTGAGCGCCATTTGCACGCACCCGGATTTTGCTGGCAAAGGATTCGGGGCTGTTTTATTATCACAAGCCAGTGCCCATATTATCCAAAACGGACAGATTCCTTTCCTGCATGTACGCAACGACAATACCAGGGCGATAAAACTGTATGAAAAAGCAGGGTTTGAAATCCGGAGTGAAATGGATTTTGCCATCTTCAAAAAAACAGTAAAATCACCGGAAGGCTTAAAGAGTATGTGATCCCTGTTTAAACCAGGTTTTGTCCGAAATGGATAATATTCCCGCTGTTATCCAGTATACTGAACTGCCTCATTCCCCAGGGTTTCGTCTCCAGCGGGCCATTGGGATGGATGATGCCCAGATCACTGTATTCCTTATAGAGGGTATCAATCTCATCCACCCGTATATAGCAGCCGGTGTTTTTTGGAATAGCCGGATCATCGCATTTCCACAGATGGATCTCTATTTTATCCCGGTTGCACATCAGGTATTCCTTCCAGTTATCATTACAGGCAAAGCCGATTTTTTTATAAAAGGCTGCTGATTCATTGATATCAAGGAAGGCAAGGATCGGGACCGCTGACTGGAGGGGCATATTGTTGGTTTTTGTTAATGAAGATTTCAGACATCAATGGAATCGTACACGATAACTTTCTTCCATAAGTGACCATAGTCTTTTACAAAAGCCTGGTGCACCGGGTGTTCCTGGTAAACTTTCTGTCCGGCGGCATCATCGAAAAACATCAGTTCTGACACATCCCAGGAGGTATCCACCACTTCCCGTTTTTCGGTGGAAGCCAGTACTCCGATATGGATCTGCCGGATCGTGGGTATAGCGGCCAGTGTTTTCAGGCCTTTGATCAGCTCCTGCTTTTCCGTTGTCGATTCCGGGTTCTTTAACCAGAAAAAAACATGATGCAGTAACGATTTTTTCTCCGTATTCATAGCATGTGTTAATCCCGCTGTTCCTGTAAGTGCGACTGAAGTGATAAAAGCCCTGCGTTTCATGAAAGAATTGGTTTAATCTATAAATATAAAAATTAAAAACTTACCGGCACTGTTTCCCCATCCCTGATTATACGGCTGATCCTGATCTTATCACCTTCGGCTACGGTAATTTTCAGTTGTCCGGCTGCCCGCTCTGCTGTGATATCAAAATCACTGTCAAACGCATGAATATGACGAATACGCATCATTGGCCAGGCGGCGGGAAGCCTTGGTGTAAAGCTGAAACTTTTCAAACCGGTTGGCCGTATACCAAATAATCCTTCCATGAATATCCTGCAATACAATCCGCTTTCTGCAGACAGTTGACGCTGGCTTCCTTCAGGATAAGCTTCTACAGGATAGGGTACATGATCGCCGAGTAAACGCCGGTTGGAATAATAATGCAAAAACTGCAACGCTTTCTCTGTTTCACCGGCAGCCAGTACTCCCCGTAATGCATAGAGGGTTGAACGATCCCAGAATGTTTTATCGCCTGCCAGGCTGGCCAGTCCGTCTGTCGTCCATAACCTTGGGGAAAACAAAGCATCGATTGTACCACGGCTGCGTTCATAAATGCCCATGGTCAGCGGAATACAGATCCAGGCCCGCAGTGTATCATTTTCTTTATAGTATTTGTAGGTATCAAATCCCTCGACTTTTGAGCCAAAGTATTTTTCAATGGAGGTCTTTAGTTTAGCCGCCTGCTCCTTATACAACTTCAGTTGCTTTTTATCTTTTCCCAGTTCCTGTCCCAGGTAAACAGCAGAATTCAATGCGTCATAATATAAAGAAGATGTACAGAGGTTGGCGGTTCCTGCCGGGAAACGGCCTTCGAGTTCATCTGCATCAGAATTCACCACGCCACCCTCATTTACTTTTCGCTTGCAAAATTCCAGGCACCATTCAATGAGTGTCCATAGTTGAGAAGCCTGTTTTCGATCACCACTGGTCAGTGCATACCGTGCTGCCCCGTAAGCAATCATGGCCGCATCACCCCGGTCACCGGCGCCATTCCAGATATCCGTTCCTTCAGCAATGATCGAACTCGGGATCGGTTTGTACTCAGGATTCATAAAGCGGGCAAAATGCTGGTAGGCATTCAGGGAGGCTTTGTTACCATAGTCATAACCGAGATAGGGAAAGAAAGGACCGATATACTCAGCCTGGTCGTTGGCCCAGATCGCTGCATAGTAAGCTTCCCCGCCCGGACCGTGCATAGGTCCGCCCCTGGTTTCAAAAATACTTTCCGCCGCCCTGATCTTGGCAAAGGCAAACTCCCGGTTCAGCACGGTATCCGGTGTTTCAAGTATCAGTTTACTCCAGACCTCTGTGACAAAAGCCAGTCGTTTCGCTTTTTCCTGTTCTGTTGAAAAAACTGTCCGTTGTTCTTTTGCCTTCAGCCCTGTATAAATAATGGAAAAATGAATGGCACTATTGGATGGCACATTGTAGATATAAGTGCTGTGTTGGTCCACATATATACTATAAGTGCCTTCGGTTCCTCTCACAGGGTCTGTATTATACACCAGGTGCGTGGAGGGCACTTCTATCACCGCCTCTTTCGCTGAAACGTTTTTGATAGTATATAATTCGCAGAACACCGGCTGATCGGTGGAGGGGAAATATTCCCGTGTCAGTTCAAATCCGTTGTCCATTTTGCTTTGCACCTGTAAAATTCCATTCAGCGTGATGCTTTTTACTTTTTCCCCGGAGATCGGTTTACTATTGATCAATACCGTTTCAAGTCCGTCCAGTGCAAAACGCCGGGTCAGGCTGGCATGGGTATTATTGGGAATGGTACGAAGCATGGGCCATACAAGGCTGCGGGTGGCATGAAAGGAGCCATCAGCACCGACGCCATAATGAAGCACGCAGGATATCTGTTTGCCGCTCAATTCGATATGATCATCATGAGCAGCCGGGGTATTGACTGTCCAGGTGATAGAACCATCCTGATTCATTTGCCAGCGGCGGTAGTCCTGCGAAAAAGAAGACAGCGGAATTAAAAACAACCCTGATAAAATGCAGGTCAATATAAAAGCAAGGTGGAGAATTCTGTTCATAAACCGGTTGCTTCGTTTACGGGAATTTTAATTTTTTTTTAAAAACATGCCGGAACAAATACGCCAGGTTAATCTTCATTCAGCCTGTCCTTTACATAGGTAATCTTTGTTTTACCATGCGGGGCGGGGCGACCCTCCTTATCCACATTGACAAATACCAGTTTATCGATCGTCAGCAGTTGTTCCCGGGTCAGTTTGTTGCGTACTTCACAGCGCATGGTCAGGGAGGTGTTGCCAAAATGAGTGGCCACAATACCAATTTCAATGATATCACCTTGCCGGGGGGCGGAAATAAAGTTGATCTCTGATATATACTTGGTCACCACATGCGGGTTTTCCAGTTGTATTATCGCATATAAGGCTGCTTCCTCATCGATCCATTGCAGTAAACGGCCGCCAAACAGGGTATGATTGGGGTTCAGGTCTTCCGGTTTCACCCATTTGCGGGTATGAAAATTCATGGCGGCTTCCATGCGGTATATTTTAAGCGTTGATAATGAAGGCAAGTTACCAAAGTTTAATTTCCCGGTGCACAAACGGAAAGGCAGACTGGAAAGAATATCTTGCAGGTCATAAAATTTTGAAATGCTTTACCCGGTTAAACTGGCAACCATACAGGATCGAATAACCCTCTTTTTTCCGGATCCGGAGCAGGTAAAGACTGTGTATGAAAAACAGTTTTTGACAGATCCGGCCACCCCCTTCCCTTTCTGGGCAAAGGTCTGGCCCTCTTCATTAGCATTAACTTCCTTTCTGAAAAAAGAAATACATCTGGTTGAAGGAAAAAAAGTGCTCGAAATTGGTGCCGGAACCGGACTGCCTTCCTTTGCTGTGTCACATTTGGCTGAGTCAATGATTATAAGCGATCATGCGGCTGAGGCAGTGGAACTGATGGAAAAGAATATTCAGTATCTCGGACTCAGCAATGCTAAGGCCATGTGCCTGGACTGGAATCATTTCCCGGATGATATACAAGCAGATATTGTGTTGTTAAGTGACGTCAATTATGCGCCGGAACAGTTTGAGGCATTGCTGGAACTGATACAACGGTTTTTACAACAGGGATCAACGGTAATTATTGCCACTCCGCAGCGGATTATGGCAACGCCGTTTGTGGAGGCGCTTAGATTGTTTATCAAACTTAGTATGTTGGAACAGGTGAAAGAAATGGATCAGACTGTTGATATCAGGATGCTGGTGCTGTCAGCATATTTGAATGAACATTAATGCTGGAAATGTCAATCACTTTTAGTGATTTTCAGCTCTGAAAAGAACCCCTCTGTCCCCACATCTACAAATAACCCAATAACCCCTTTGTTATCCGCACCATGCTTCAGATCATTCACGATTAATGAAGGTTGTGGATTATTATTGATAAACAGTTTTGCCCCGGCCTTCTTTACTTCTATCCGCAAAGTAATCCATTCATTCAGTCCCATATCAGCATAACTCTCATACTCGCCGGCGGCTTCTTTACGAAGCCGGTCAAACTTAAAATCAGGAAAAGAAAAATACTGGGTGGAGCGGTTGCGCCTCAGTTGCTGTTCCGCCCTTCCGTTGGTGGGACGTATATAGATACATTCAAAGCGGTCGTTGGCTTCACTGATCCGGAAGGCGATGCCGATAAAGCCCCTGTCCTGCGGAGAAGCGGTTGGCAACAACCGGCTTAAGAGTTTAGCTTCAATCACGCCATCCTGAAAGACGATATCATTCAACCGGACAAAAGTCGCTTCATCCACTTTCTTCACGGCAGTATCTTTTGTTACCCGCAGGACTTTATGACCATCCAGTTCAACTGTGCTCATTGACACCTGCAAAGGAGTCAGGCTGGTTTTTTCCAGTTCAATAACCTGTCCGCACAATCGGAATAAGTTAATAAAAAAGAGGAGGAAAAGACCGGCTGACTTTGTCATAATTTTTGCTATTGATTAAAAATGGGCTCACCAAGCCTTATCCAATATTAAAATTATACGGAAAAACAATACAACCCGCATTTTCGGTATTCAACTGCAAGGAGCTAGGCGAAAGCCAAAGTGGCAAATTGTATCAACAAATAGCCTTATCCATGAATTCTCAAACTAGCCTGGGAACTCAGTCAGCTATTCCATCACCATTTCCTCGATCTCGATCCGGTAACCCCGTTCAAACCAGTTCTTATACACCCGGATAAAAAGGAAACTACCCGGCTTATCAAACTTCGTTACTTCATCTGCATAAAAGATATTTCCGTTTTTCAGCACCGTAAAGGTGGTGGTATAGCCCCTGATACCGGCATCTTCCCGCTGCCTTTCATCAATGAATTTCCTGGCATTTACAGCAGATAATTTATAGTTATCTGGTTCGGCCAAAAAAGTCATTGCTTCCCCGTCATCAATGACATAGGTTTTAAAGCCCTCCAGTTTCAGTTTACAGGTATAGTTTTTTGTGCCGTTTTCTTTTGTATGCACCAGTATTCCTTTATGCGAAGCAATCCCCAATCCCGCAGCCTCCAGTATAATTTTAAGTTGCTGAAGAAATAAAGGCGTTTTTATGACGGCTGATTTCACAGAGGCAACAGGGATTTTCTTTTCCCCGGCCGTTGGCGCAACGGTTTTCATCACTTTAATACTAAAGGCAATAAGGATTTTGCTGTCCGGTCTTTGTACGGTTATTGCAACTGGTGACCCGGTTTTTTGAAGTATTACATTATTAGTGGTAGTGCCCGGCACTTTGCTGACCACATAACCTGTAATGCCCGATCGTTCCCGGGTTTCATTATTCTGAAGAGCGTCTGTACAGCTCCTTGCTGAGTCAATCGACCTGGATACAATAAAAAGTGAGAAACTGGTGGCACTCTCCTGAAAGTTGATATCAAATGCATCAAGTGGCTGAAGGCAACTGTAAACCCGGTACTGTTCTTCGCGGTCCCTGGTTGATTCAATCAGTTCTCCCTTCAGCTTTGCCATCTCTCCCTTTTCACCTGCACTAATAATCGCTTTTAACTGGCTGAGAAATCCGGAAGATTGTGCCTGTAGTACAGATATGTTCAGCAGCGAGGCAAAAAGCAGAAACCGGAAGGAAATTTTATACATGCATAGGGCAACTATTGATTGGTAGTCAAATTGAAAGTACCGTTAATTAACGGGGTAATCTATTTTATTAATAGTATAGTGGAAATGAATAAAAGGCGAATGCTTTCCGATGTTGTGAAAGGGTTGGGTAATCCAGGGTCAGTCTCCGTTGTTTATTGGCGACCATTGAACCAGCAAATCAGGTGAACCCAGACCAGACGTTGATTAATGCTGCACCTGCGTGACTATGATCCTTCCAAACAGCAGGAGGTAACCAGGTGGGAGGTTCCAATAAGAAGGGAATGGGGATTTTGTTTCCCCACTCCCTTTTATAGTCGTCGCTACTCACTTGCTAATTATTCAGTTTAATTACACTTTTGAGTTTCAGTTTATTTATATCAATCGTTTTTATTTGCTTCAGATTTGGAATAAATCTTGGTTTAAATATCTGTATTTTAAGTTCTGATGCCCGTGTATAATAGACTGGACGGTTTTCGGCATCCTCACGGTGATCATAGGCAATTGTTACAGGATTAAATACGACGTCTTTGCATCCTATCTTATTTGTTTCACCCCCGCCGGCAGCATCAGTCAGGCACATTGCACTTTTAATCAATCCCGGCACATTGGGTTCGAAATTCTGGGGGTCACGTTGATCTTCCGGAGCCTGAGCATTCAACTGGCCCTGCCAGGGAGAAAGGCTTTTTATAACCAGGCCTTTTGGAAATTCGAAGCCTTCTCTTACCCATTGAACAGTCTTGTTGTCTTCAAATGTTGTCCAATCAGATACCGATTCACGTATCTGGCAATAGATATTGATGTTTACAACAGTAGATAATTTCTGTGGAGACGGCAGCAAAGTTGCCCGAAGTGTAATATATGGGGAGTGTCCGCCCATTTCATCATCACCCCTGGTCCTTTTTGAAAGTGGATTTATACTCTGATTCCCAATTGGCTTTGTCTCATCAAGTTTCCGAACTGTAGCCAAATAGGATTCTGGAAGCATAATTTTTGAAGCGAATAGATTGGGAGCTTCCGGGTAAGGAGGTGGGAACGGTTTTGATAAATCGGATACTAATGCACGTGCATTTCTTATTTTTAGAAGGTTGGCTTCAATGTCTCGGATCTTTGTTGTGAATTCATTGACTTTATTGATTTTGTCATTTGGCTTAAAACGAAAGAATTCCGGATTCTGGATGATGTAGTCAAGTTTCTTTTTCAGATTGATATAATCCAGGTAATTGTAGTTGAGTTGTAACAAAGCCAACTGCCTGTCAATCCCGAGTCCCTCGCCAGCGCTCGAATATTCCGGGAATACAGTGTAAGGAACAACAATGGCCTTCATGGGTACAGGAGAAACACTGACTTGATTGGCAAGCTTATTCGCCTTATCAAACATTTCAGTAACACTTTTGGGAGGATATCCGAGATTTGTTCCGCCAATGGTCCTGTCTTCCATACGGAGTTCCATTCTATTGTTGGATGTCAGCTCCTGAAATTTCGTGTCCAGATTAGTAGTTCCAAGCGTATAACTTGCTTTTATTTGTGCTTCAATATTAGTGCGTTCATCCTCCGTTGTCGTTACGATAGTAATTAATCCGTAATATGCACCTCCGCTCTGGATACCAAAAACGAAAGTATTTCCATAACTTCTGCCGAAATCATCAAAACCGTTTGCGGTGGAGAGCAAATTTTTTGCTTCGGCATTCAATTGGGTTTCGTTAACATATTCGTAGGTGTTTAAGATTTCACTTTTAACCAGCAGGTAGATTGTATTCTTTTCAAAGTGCACTTTGTTATAGAAGTAGGCCTTTACAGAAGCGCTGGCAAAACCTACATCGATTGAGCTGTTAAAATTGATTTCCAATTCTTTTTCGAGGCTTTGGTAATCAGTAATCCAAATGATTCTTGTGGGTGCATTTTGTCCCGAGTATGGTGATCTAATTGGACTTTTACTAACCAACGGCGATCTTGGATAGATAGCACTTTTGTGATAGTCAAATCCATTCCCCAATACCATACCATTTATATAATCAATTGGATCTGTAATTTCCTGTGCAGAAATGCTAAGGCCCAGAACTGAAAACAGCAGGATCAGTAACCTGACGATTATACGTCGCGTATAGAGCGGTTTCATAAAAATATATGTTTAAGTGATTTAATGGTTTAACATCAACTCATTCTGTCAAAGAACTTGTGATATACAAACAAATGTGTAATTTATACCAAGGGAAAAACAATGATATTTATCAGTATGCTCTGGAAACTTAATAATACTTTCTTGCAATATGGCAAATTCCCCAAAAGTTGGAATTTATGGAAAGAACGTACATGAATGGTGACAATCACTCCTTCCCTTGCTTTTCATACTTTGCATGAATCAGGACTCTCGCTTGCCTGCACTACCGGCAGGCAGGAAACTTAGCTCAGCTTTCGCCTAGGCAATGGATGGCGTAGTAAACAATAAAAAATCCCCGGCATTAGCCGAGGCTTCTTTTGTTCCTGGTTGTCCTGACCTTCGGGATTAACCAACTGCTCCCGGATTCCCCGAAAAAGGCCTATAATTTGTCCGGGGTATTCCGGATTAATCCCACACCTGCGGATCTCTGTGGCGAAGCGGGTCTAAAAAAGGGAAAAGCCTCAGATCAAAACTGACTTCTATTTCGTAAGCTGCTATTGATTATATTCTTCCTCCTTAACCCTTTCCAGCCAAACCGTTGGACCCGATTCAGTGCTTGTAATTGCAATTTGTATAAATTTTTCACCGGGTGCTGCCCCATGCCAGTGGTGAACATTTGGCGGGCATTTCACCGCATCGCCTTTGCGCAGCAGCCTTTTCGGACTCCCTTTTTCCTGGTAATAACCGAGGCCGTCTAAAGCGAGTAAGATTTGCCCCGCCGGATGATAATGCCACTTCGTTCTTGCGCCGGGTTCAAAAGTGACATTGCCAACCTGTATTTTATTACTGCTATCCCCCTGGATTAATTGATATAACCAAGCGGTTCCGGCAAAATTATTGTTATCAACCTTATGCCCGGTTGGGAAGATTAATTCATCAGATACAGGGACTGCATGGTAAGGTTTTTGATCAGTCACTGATTGAAGTACCTGCCGGGCAACAAATCCCCGTTGCCTGTTGACATCGGTTTCAATGATGGTTACCAGTTCCGATAATTGAATGGCGGAAAGTCCATTATGCATGCCTGCACCGTAGTGGGAACGTAGTTGAATTTCCACTCCACCGATTACCGCCAATGCTGAAATTGTGACTATTTCACGGGTTCTCCAATCGAGGTTATTTCTGCCGAAAATGGCGCCAAATAAATGTTCTTTCAGAAACCGGTCAATGACCGGGGCAAATTCATATATGCCACCGGCAATTTTTCTCCCAATGAGTTTCGTTTGATTATCTGTACCTGCCTGCAGCATTGTTTTACCCGCAGGATAGGGTAAGGGCGCAGCTCCTGCTACATCTTGAATACCTTTTTTCTTTCTTTCCTCCAGCAACTGCATAAGATTATCCAGTGCATTGAGGCTACGCGGAAAACCTGCATACGCATACAATTGTACGAGCATTTCTTTTACTTCACTGATGGTTAGCCCTGCATTCAACCCATCACTTAAAGCAGTATGAAGTTTGGGCATATTTCCCTGTGCAGCATATGCTGAAATAACAACAATGCTGCGTTCCTTTGAACTTAATAAACGGGTACTGTCTGTTTTTGCTTGCGCAAACAGGATGGAGGGTATCACTATACAAAAACAGAAGAGTATTATATTTTTTATCATTTCCATCCGAATTGAAAGTTTATAAATTTTTACCAAAGAACGATATGAGTCTGTTTACTGCCTGGTCTACATATTCTGGAACCCAGTAGGTTTCAATATGGGTGGCCCCTTCAATCCTGAATAATTCTTTTTCTTTTGTACCGGTGGCCCCCTTAAATGCACTATCAGTCATGTAATAGGAATCGGCTTTACTGCCTGCTATCATCAATAATGGCTGATCAATCAGGCGCATATTTGTTGTTGCATCAAAAGCCACCAGGTCAATTACACTGCTCATGGTGTACCTGCCTGATGAGTTAGGGTGTGCATGAGTTTTGTTATAGTACTCATACCCCTGGCGGTATAAATCGAACGGTAATTTTGCAACCTGTTCATCCGTCATTTTTGTGCCGCCAATATAAAGTACTTCACCCCCGGCTGCTTCCTGTGCACGGGCCTCCGCTGCCTGTTTTAACCGTTGCTGAAGCGTGGAAACCTGGGAGTTCATATATCCATCACGTCTTACAATCCCGGAATTAAACATACTCAGCGTTGCTAAGGCTTTAAACCGTTTATCGGTTTGAGCTGCAGCAAGGGCATAACCTCCTCCCCCGCAAACACCCAATAAACCCAAACGGTCAGGGTCGGCACCCGCATAATGCATTATAAAATCGGCCATTCCCCGGATATCTTCAATGCGGTTGGCGGGTTTATCAATATTTCGGGGTTGGCCACCACTTGCTCCCTGGTAAGAGGCATCGGCAGCAATACTGATATAACCCTGCGCCGCCAGACGTTCGGCATACAAACCCGCCACCTGTTCTTTAACACCGCCGTTTGGATGGGCAACCACCACTACCGGATATTTCTTTGTTGTATCATAGTTAGCCGGAGTATACACATTGGCGGCAATATCAATGCCATTCAATTTGTAGCTGACGGGATGAATATTTACTTTGCCGGGAACATTTTCGGTAATAGCATCCTGGTAAACCAGGCCAAATGAGTTGCCCTGTCTGGTTTGTGCTGCAGCAATAAAGCCTGTTGTTATCATTGAAACCATCAACAAAATATTTTTACTATTAACTTTCATTTTTTGATTTTCTGTTTTACTGTTTCTCAAACTTCTTTCAAAGAAATAATACACTTCATTATTTGTCCAGTTCTTTTTCGCTCAGCCATTTCGACATCAGGTCGGCTACTTCCATATTATTTAAATCAGAAAAAGGGAAGTGTGTATTGCCTTTAATTCCTGCTTCAGGTAAATGCACAACGGTTACATCACCGCCGTGTTTGTTCACACAATCCCGCCACAACCTTGCCATGGCCAAACGTACCCGCCAGCCATCCTGACCGGGATTTGCAGTGGCTTCTTTCGGAATAAAATCGCCATAATAAATTACGATAGGGATTTTAGTAAGTTGTTGAAAGTCCGCCATCGGAATCCCTATGGCTTCCAGCGTTCCGCCAGCACTTGGCATGGCTGCAGGCACTTCTCCTTCCGGAAAAAGAAAACCACTTCCCGGTTCATAGGAAACAATCGCTTTTACCTGTTTATTTTTGATGGCAGTGCGCCAGCCCATACCACCCGAATGGGAGTGAGTAACCAGTATTGCAGCCCCGATTTTATTAAACAATGCGGAAACTGCTTCAGCATTCACATGAATATCTATTGGCCCGACATTGGGTACCATTTGCCTGAAATACTGATTCAGTGTTGCAGAATCACGGGCAAACTGAACGCCTTCAAAATAATCAGGCCATCTGCCAATACGAAATGTACCAAACCACCCCTGTTCGTCAGGCGTTGGTATGATATTCCCTTCAACCGTACTTCGGGCCGCATTCCCTCTTCTTGGCTGATCAATCAGGTAAACAGGAAATCCCCTTCGCAAAAAAATGTTTTGAAATCCTTCGCGGCCATCAGGGGTTGTTTCCCATGTTTTAGAAAACTGCCCGATGCCATGCCACATAACGAGGGGATATTTTCTTGCCTTAACCGGAATCTGATAAAAAACATAGGCATGGTCCCCATGAAATGTCTGTCCGGCAGGTGTTGGCTTGTAGGGGTCAAATATACCTTTGTTAGTAAGTACAGTGCCTCCTGTTGCAAAGCTGCCCTGCTCCTCGATAATGATGTTCTTACTTCCAGCACTGTTCCGGTTTGTTGAACATGATATTACTATCCATGAAACAATAACGGAAAGCAATACATGCGTTTTATTTGACCTCGTCATAATTCAAATTTATTTATACTGTTGCTTATTTCTTTGGAGGCGCTTCTACACCTGACATATTGAGAACTCCTTGCGGCAGACGTAATCCTTTGATTTCAATCTTAGCTAACTCTGTATTGAAGCTTGTCCATTCATCAGCAGTAAACCGTACATGATCAGCACCATTATTCTCTATCATGTGTGCCATTTGTGTTGTGCCCGGGATCGGCACTATCCACGGCTTTTGCACCAGGAGCCATGCCAATGATAGTTGCGCAGGCGTTGCAGATTTTTGTACAGCCCACTTTTTAATCAAGTCTACCAGTGCCAGGTTGTTAGGCAAATTCTCTGGTGAAAACCTGCCCTCGCCGCCTCGAATATCACCTTGTGCAAATCTTGTATTGGCATCAATAGCTCCGGTCAGAAAGCCTACGCCCAATGGACTCCACGGCACAAAGCCAATACCGAGTTCTTCGCAAAGTGGTATGACCTCTGTTTCCGGCCCACGCCATAAAAGCGAGTATTCATTTTGGATGGCTGTAACCGGATGAACCGCATGTGCCCGCCTGATCGTTTGCAAGCCGGGTTCTGAAAGACCGTAATGCAATACCTTGCCCTGTGCCATTAAATCTTTAATTGCTCCTACAACATCTTCAATGGGAACGGCTCGATCAACCCGGTGTTGATATAACAAGTCAATGCGATCAGTACGTAAACGAGTCAGCATTCCTTCTACTACTTCCTTTAGTTGTTCAGGGCGGCTCCTGAAGAATTTTGTTTCGATGACAATCCTGTTTCGAAAAGGCGCAACCGCTTCGCCAAGGATACGTTCGCTTTCTAAAGGACCATATACTTCTGCTGTATCAAACAGAGTAACACCATTGTCAAAAGCTGTTCGAATAATGTTAATCATCTCTGGCCGGGAAGGAATAGTGGTTTGATAGGTACGCGGCATATTTTGAACACCCAGACCAATACTTGACACTTCAAGTTGCTGACCCAGCCTGCGTTTACCTGTAACGATATTTGCAGGCGATCCCGGTTGCCGGGCGCCAGCCACTGAAGCCAGCAATCCGCCACCAGCTACGGCCAAACCTGCTTTAAAAAGATTGCGACGTTTCATATTAGATTATTTTGTGTTAATGGGATGGATTGGCGGCAGGGGGAGCAGGCAGTTTTACAGGACGCATCAGCCGAGAGAAAGTGAGGGAGCCCATTTTCCATTTGTTGCCATCCCTGACATATACCTCAGTGACCATAAATGGATTTACTACTTCGTTGCCGCCTACTACCGCCACAAGATCAATATCATTGAGCAGGATGACCGTATTACCAATGGTATTCACGATCACTGAATAAACTTCCGCTTTTTTATACCAGATCGTCCCTTCTTTAATAACTTTTAATTCCTGGGTCTTGCCCCAGCTTCCGCCCATGTGAACGAACATGGATTTTTCGTCGAAGAGCAGATTTAAGGAGTCTGTGGTTTTGTCTGCCATCCACTGCCATTTTTGCTTAGACAAATCAACGAGTTCCTGTTCCGCGGCAGAAAATGTTTTGTTTTGTTGTGCGAAGGAAAGCTGTACACCTGCCAGCAGGAAGTATAGCCCGACAATAAAGATCTTCATACAGTTATAGTTTACAGGTTGAAAATAATTCCAGTGGTATTACTTACTTAATCATTAATGCTATATTCTCCCAGCCACTTCACCATGGCAGGGTCACGGTGGTCGAAGAAGCTGCTTGCTTTTGTGTCCGGTGTTTTAATGGCTTTACCCACCGCCTCTTCGTTTCTATAAGTAGCTGCGGTATCAGGCAAACGATAGCCGGTGTTGATGGCATCAAGCACACTTCTTTCACATGCTGCCAGGTTGGTTATCTGGAATACACCCAACCCCAGGATGGGCATTTCCACCCCATTTTTAATTTTATTGTTTGCATTGTTCCCCTGTTTGTTCATGCAAAGCTCAGACAACTTGCCCGCTTTGATGGTATACCAATTGCTGATATATCTACCAATATTCCGGATGGGAAAATGCAATACGGGCTAAAAAACGAGATCATTCCCGTAACTGCTCAATTCAATCGTTGCTTCAAAAAAGTCAACACTTGATTTGTTACCATATTAGCCTCGAACATCCCTGCGAAAACGGGAGGAACTTTTACATTTATCAGTTTAGTCTGAACCCCGGCCGACA
>CAZYTV010000001.1:31968-56597 GCA_964650455.1 uncultured Chitinophaga sp.
TCCTAGCGGAAATTGGGAGAATCTTTAACAATGATCAGTTTATTTGGAACCCCTGCGAATGTCAGCACCGCTTTCATGAATCTTGCGGGTTTTGAATCAACCACTTTATCATTTTGGCCGTGAATAATCAAATTTGGCGCATCATTTTTGTCAACGTTGGTTACCGGGCTGGCCGCTTTGGCTAAATCAGGACGTGCAAGCGGAGTGGCCCCAATTAAAATGCTTTCGGGAGATTTTTCATCATCATTGCCGGGAAAAAGGATCAATTCAGATGGGCCGTAAAAATCAACGACAGCCCGGAAGTTGAATGATTTGCCTGCTCCAGGCATATAAAATTCATTGACATTATTATTTGCGGATAAGCCAACTAATGAAGCCAGGTGTCCCCCGGCTGAAAAACCCATTACGGCAAAGCGTTTATTGTCGAAGCCATATTCATCAGCATGATCATACAGAAAGGAAACCGCACGATTGCAATCCTGCATCTGTGCCGGGAAAACCGCCTGTGTGCTGAACCGGTAATCGATAGAAGCTAATGCATATCCCTGGACGAGTATTCCCGTCACTGTTTTCTTCATGTACCCTATATCGGCATATTTATCGTTGCTCCACCAGGCACCGCCATGTATAAAAATGATTAACGGCACTTTCTCTTTTGCGTTAGCCGGCAGGTAAATATCCAGCAGATGCTTTTGCAGTGTATCATCGTTATAGGGAATATTTCCTTTTAAAATAGTTCCCTGGGGAAATGCATCCAGAACAGGATTGGTTTGAGAATAGCAACTGGATATGATGAAAATGAAGGCAAGCAAGAATTGAACAAATATTTTTTTCATATGATATATTTAAGTTTCTCATTTAACCAGGTAATACCTCCCTTCATTCCGGGTTTCATACATCAAAAATACTGAATGATTTAATACAGGTTTCCGGATGTAACCGCCTTTTCAACCAGGTCCAGTCTTGCCTTCTTAGGGTCAGGTTTACCAACCGCCGAACCATCCGGTTGAAATTCTAACAGCTCATTCTTTTGGGGATCGAAGGCGGGCCAATGCGGCAATCCATGGCCATTGGGGTTACCGGTTTTGGCAAAGTTGATCCAATAGCTGTTCATCATCATGGCCACTTCATGGTCTTTTGGAGGAACGGCTACACCATTCCGGCCCCTGAGATTGTCGAATACATACGGGATTTCGGAAGCATGCGCTGCACCATAGCGCATCATCTGTTGCATAGATGGAGATACGTAAGAGAAAAGATAAATGTAAGCCGGAATGCCTTTGGCGGCAAAGGCATTTGCGGTGAACCGTGCCGGCTCTGCCCATACCTTATCGGTGTTGACCATCGTAAGCATCTTTGCAAAATCAGTCGTATCGCCCGGATCGTAAGCGCTTTTCGCTTCGGTCTTCAGGCTACCGAACAGGTTCAGCAATTCTTCCTTCGACCGGGCATTCACAAAACCCGCCGGTACTTCTGCACTGTTGGATCCAATGATAAGTGGAACGTTTGGCTGCCTGGCTGCCTCGTATGCACGCTGCGCTGTTTCCACAACCAGTTTTCCATCGAGAACAGGTCCGGAGTAGGTAATGGGTCCGCCGGGTCCATCACTCTCCTGGCCGCCGTCTACAATTTGTGCAACAGTCAGAGAACGAAGCCTGGCCAGTGCTGCTGCATCCGTACCTTCTATTTTTTGTTTACGGGCAAAATTGACTCCCGCCGTTTCTGCAGATACGGGGTAGTATGCATCAGCATTTTCTTTATTGATAGGTCTGCCTGTTAATACACCGTCACGTCCACCCCCAGACTCAATTATTGCTTTTTGAAAAAGGCCCTTTGCACCCGGTATGGTAAGCAGGGAATGAACCGAAACACCACCAGCCGACTCGCCGAATACAGTAACATTGTCAGGGTTGCCGCCGAAGGCAGCTATATTACTGCGTATCCATTTAAGAGCTGCAACCTGATCCATGTAACCGTAATTTCCTTTGGTTTCTTCAGGATGTTCTTTGCTTAGTGCAGGGTGAGCAAAAAAGCCAAGTCTTCCTAAACGATAATTAATACTCACTAATATGACTCCTTTTGCAGTGAATGAGGATCCGGAAAAGTCGTTCAGTGCACCGCTTCCAAAAACAAAGGCACCGCCATGAATCCAAACCATAACAGGTAGTTTTGCGTTCTTTTTGGTTCCGGCAGGTGCCCATACATTGAGAAACAGGCAATCCTCCGACGAAGATTTCGAAATGGAGTCAGCGCCACGTGGAAAGCCTGCCTGTGGACAGTCTGCACAGAACTTACCTGCATCACGAACTCCTTTCCAGTCAGGACAGGGTTGAGGGGGCCGCCAGCGAAATTCGCCAACGGGTGCAGCCGCATAAGGTATCCCCTTGAAGCTGGAAACTTTCCCAACGGTCAGGCCACGTAAGTCGCCGTATCCGGTATGAACCGTCGGTGAAGCAGCAGATGCCTTACGTTTGGGTTGCTGAGCACTTAAAGCACAAACGGCAAAGATCAGGATAAAACTGAATGATAATTTCTTCATGGTAAACTGTTTTATTGGTTGTCAGCCTTTTGCGGTTTAAGATTTTGTGAATACTCTATAAAGGTCCCTGCATTATCCTGACAAACTGGTATACAGATTCCGGTTTCTTTTACCATTATTGCTGATTGGGGGCTGCAGGAGAATGAAAGATGCTGTAAAGCGTTAATTTTATTGGAATATAACATTGGCTTATGGATAACCTGCGGCGCTTTGAAACGATTAATGATTACAACGTATTCAATAACAACAAAACACAGCACCCCCTGGTAAGTGTGGTGGACTTATCTAAGGCAGATCCCCGGCAGGGTTCAAAAATGTACTTTGGCTTTTACACCATTTTTCTGAAAGAGGTGAAATGCGGCGATCTGGTTTATGGCCGCAATACGTATGATTACCAGGAGGGCACATTGGTTTTCCTGGCTCCCGGGCAGGTAGCAGGCCTGAACAGCAATGGCGAAATATACCAGCCGAAGGGTTATGCACTTATCTTCCACGCTGATTTAATACACGGAACATCTCTTGGGCGTCATATTAAGGAATATGGTTTCTTTGAATATCAGTCCAGGGAGGCCCTTCACTTATCAGACCGGGAAAGAAATATTGTGCTGGATTGTTTCTCAAAGATTAAATATGAACTGGAGCATTCGATAGACCGGTATAGCAGGAAATTAATTGTATCCAATATCGAATTATTCCTTGACTATTGCATCCGCTTCTACGACCGTCAGTTTATTACCCGTGAGGTTGTTCACCAGGGTATATTAGAAAGGTTTGAAACATTGCTGAACCGGTATTTTGAATCAGAAAACCCGCAAACAATCGGTTTGCCGTCAGTGGCCTATTGTGCCGGTGAGTTGCATTTATCTGCTGGTTATTTAGGCGACCTGATCAGGAAGGAAACCGGCAAATCGGCCCAGGAATATATACAGGCAAAAGTAATTGATGTGGCCAAGGAAAAAGTATATGATCACAGTAAATCCATTAATCAGATAGCCCATGAATTAGGGTTTAAGTACCCGCAACATTTTACCCGGTTCTTCAAACAAAAAGTAGGGCATTCTCCCAATGCGTACCGATTAATGAATTGATAATTATTCCGGAAAGACGGACGCTTTGAAACCGTTCTCTCCAACAAATTACACATCGCCATTCCTTTCTTTATTCAGGACTCTTTTCAACCCGGCCAGACTTCCAAACAGCAAAGTACCTGGATTAATAAGTTGTTCAATTATTTTCCGGCTCTTTTGCTTTTTGATGAATCGTTCCATTCGTATAGCTTCATTCTCCTGATCCCCGCAGGAGAAAACAGCACTAAGCGTCCAGAGTCTGAATTTTGAAGTATACGTATTGAAAAGTTTTGTATTGTGCTCTTCCAACCTCCTCCATGGATCAGAAGAATACCCGACATAGTATTTATCGTGCTCTTTTGAATAAAGAATGTAGATATAGAATTGGTCTGCCATATGGCAAAACTCACAATATTGGAATGCCCTGAAATGAGAAAAACCTCAGCAAATGCTGAGGTTTTTCCCTACTCCCCTTATTTATGAAAGATGCAGCTAAGATACCCTTTTTGAAATCATAATTGTTTATAGATCATTAACTTAAATAGCTGGACATAGTCCAGGAATAAACTAAGTACCCTCAGCTATTTGCCTGACTCTTCAATTGTTGGCGGCCATACAGAGTGGCTCAAAGCTAAGACCCATTGGGAACTGCTTAACGCCAATCTTTTTCAAACCAAAGGTGAGCATCTTGAGAAGGTTGAAGAACGGTGCATGGAATTAAGGTAAAACCAACCACATGCACCAAAGGCTATGCACTTACTGAGGTATAGACAGAAATTTTCCCGAACCGTATAAAATTGAACCGTACTTGTACTTTCAAATGAGCGAATTCCAAGGGAGTTAACACACGCATGACCCGTGTCATGAAAATTGTTGCATTCCGTAAGTACCTTTTCTTTTGATCATATCAACACATAGTTCGACTCGCTTCACTGATCAGAATTAATATGCAATGAAAAAAATATCGTCATTCTGTTTCGGGCTTATCGCAATGCAGGTTTCGTTAAACAGCCAGGTCAATGTAAATAACAACGGCGAGGTAACACAACCGCTGATCTCCCGGGAAACAACACTAAAGGCGTATCCGGGCTCCGGGGAATGGGCCTATGCAGATTTACCCGGATTTCTTCCGGCAATGCGTTCTGTATATGGATGGAAAAAGGTTGATCTTTTTATTGATGGGCTCTACCAGCAACACTACCCGGTCATTTCCAATGGGAAATCGGGCATTTTCATCTTGTTTAGCCCTGTTGTTCTAAGAAAAATCGGAAAAAAAACAAACGATAATATTTTTATAGACATATACCCCGACAAGACAAATTTCCGTTTTACAGACAGCTTCCTGGATTCACTCACGAAAGATCCTGCCAGTAAAAGTGTTTTAGCGGTACAATCGCTTTCCAGGCCAATAAGCCAGCCCTCAGCAACTCCCGGGGACAAGCAAGCTTTTCTTGCTTGGCTAAGTGAGCACAATAAGATATCTGAAGCGGTAAGTCAATACATGAAAGTGTTGAGTGGAAATGATCAAGATCTTGAAAGAGATCAAAACGATAATGGCTCGATGAGGGTGGAGATCAGGAGAAGCATTCTCGTTCCGGAGTTCCATCCGCAACGCACAAATGGCGATAACGATTTTTCTACCCATGGACCCAAAACCATGCTATCCGGCATGCTCACGTTGCAAAATAACAATGTTATAGCCACAGTAAGCATGAAGTGTGAAGAAACTGAAAAAGACTGGACTTCGGCATACGGCACAACTAGCATAATAGTTTTTACAGCACCGGTGGGCTGGGTCGTTTCCGGCTGGGGCGGCTGGCCAGATCCCGAATTAACGAACTGGACACGGACTTATACCGATCACAGCCCCCTCCCCGACACCATTATGATACCTTGGGGGAGGCTTGTTTGTATTGGACAAACAGCCGAGGAAGATCTGTATGACGAAGCAATCAGAAAGCCTCTTTTCGTAAAAGGCAATGAAAAGAATTTTAATGCCTATCGCAGGCACAGAACAGGCATTATAAAAGCAGATCCCGGATATCAAGTCAGCATTATCATTACCCGTAGTCAATAACTGAAATTATTATAATCGAGCTACTATTCAGTCTGGATAAGGGTTTTAACGAAAACAGCCCCGCAAAGAGTGCGAGGCTGTCTGGTGTAGCTCCCCCTGTTGGACTTGAACCAACGACCCTCTGATTAACAGTCAGATGCTCTAACCAACTGAGCTAAAGGGGAATATTTTCCAGCTTTTTTTCACTGTCTGAACCAGTGTTCCTCCGACCCTCTGATTAATCCCGCACGTGCGGGACTCTAACCAACTGAGCTAAAGGGGACTGTGACCACCGTAGCTTTAGCGAAGGTGGTAATGACCACCTTTGCCTTTGCTGTTTGGGGTTGCAAAAATAGGGGATTTTGGCTTTTTAACAAGTTGTACACCATCATTTTTAGTGAAAAATATTCCAGAAACCAGCCTCTTCCATCCCCACAAACACCCCTTCCTCCCGGACCTCCACCGGCCAGTGCTTCAGGTAATAGCCCTCCCCGCTTACATTCCGGCCGTTTTGAATACTGAATTTATAGCGATGCAGGGGACAAACCACATTCCCCAAGGCATCTATATACCCATCTGCCAAAATCCCGCCGGCATGGGGACATTTAAAGGCAAAAGCGAAAATCTCCTCCTTAAACCGACCCAGGCAGATCTTTTTCCCTTTTAATTCAACCACGGCAATACCATTTTCAGCCCATGAGAGTTCGTTGGGGTGGTCGGCGAGTTTGTGGTAAATGAGCTTTTTGTCGGACATGCTGGATATAAAAACTAAGAATGGCTAACTGAAAATTGAGCATTGAACATTGAATATTGAGCATTTATTTACTAAGGAATACAATGTTCAATATTCAATGCTCAGTTATCAATTTTCATTGGTGGGGGTCTCCTCACCATAGAAGAAATCCGTTTTATAAGGATACCTGATCCGGTACAGCTTCCGCACTTTGTCGAGGATCGTCTTCCGCAACCCATCCAGGTTACGACGCTCAATGGCCGCTACGAATACTGCATTGCCCCCGGTCTCATGCTGCCAACGGTCATACAGATCATGCAGGATTTCTTTCTTTGTGTCTTCTTCCAGCCAATCGTCAAAAGTCTGCTTCTCGTACAGATCCATTTTATTGAAAATCGTGAGAGAGGGCTTGTCAGCAGCATGGAGTTCCTGCAGGGTCTTGCTCACCACCGCGATCTGCTCTTCATAATTGGGATGGGAAATATCCACCACATGCAATAAAATATCAGCCTCACGCACTTCATCGAGCGTACTCTTAAAACTCTCCACCAGGTGGTGTGGCAGCTTACGAATGAAACCTACGGTATCACTTAATAAGAAAGGAGTATTCTCATACACCACTTTACTGGTGGTGGTATCGAGCGTGGCAAAGAGTTTATTCTCGGCAAATACATCCCGCTTACTCAGCAGGTTCATGATTGTGCTTTTACCCACATTGGTATATCCTACCAGGGCCACGCGGATAAACTCACCACGATCCTTGCGCTGGGTAAACGCCTGCTTGTCGATCTCGGCCAGCCTTTTCTTCAATAAAGTGATCTTATCTCTTACAATACGACGGTCGGTCTCAATCTCCGTTTCACCCGGCCCCCGGGTACCAATACCACCTCCCAGCCGTTCCAGGTGTTTCCACATTCCACGTAACCGGGGTAATATATACTGGTACTGGGCCAGCTCTACCTGGGCACGGGCCTGTGCGGTCTTGGCGCGACGGGCAAAAATGTCAAGGATCAGGTCACTGCGGTCAATGGTCTTTACCTCGAGCTCCTTTTCAATATTATTGATCTGGGCCCCGCTGAGTTCATCATCAAAGATGACGACCCCGATATCCTTTCCCTGCAGGTATTTTCTGATCTCTTCCAGTTTTCCCTTGCCGACAAAATGCCGGCTGTCGGGATGTGCCAGTTTCTGTGTAAACCGCTTTACGGTAATGGCACCGGCCGTCTCGGCCAGGAAAGCCAATTCATCGAGGTATTCAATAACCTGGGTCTCCGTCTGATCCTTTTGAATCACCGCCACGAGTACCGCTTTCTCTTCCTGCTGTATCTTGTTCCTTTTGTCAATCATAATAAAAATTCCCCATCGTATGAGGAGCATGCAAAGGTAAAAATAAAGAAGGAGAAGAGGGTTGGAGAAAAAAGAGTTCAAATATAACCTGAATCAGCAGCTAAATGAATCCCCTTTTACCGACCATATGACCAAAGATGAATGGTTCCTGAATCGTTCAAAGATTATTATCAAACTGAATTTTCTCCTCGTCCGGTTTTTTCCCCGTTTTCCCGCCAAAGCGGTAGCTTACTCCTATATACAAAATCCTGGCATCCCTTTTTGTAATCGTTGTTTGCCGCAGGTAACCCGTATTCAATTTTGTTTTTTGCTGCAGTGTGCTGAACACATCCGAGAGGGTAACTGTCACCGTCAGTTTCTTTTTAAACAAATCCTGCCTGGCGCCCATATTAAAAACAAAGCTGGGGTATACCTGGCCCTGTGCGGTTTGCCGGGCTGAACGGTAATTACTGCTTACCTGCAGCATGGTTACCGGACTAATAGTAAAGGTGCTGTTGAAATTTATACTGGCTGAAAAGATTGATTTTTTTGATGCTTTCTCCATACTGCCAGGATCAATTGTATTGTAAAAAATATTGGTACTAAGATTCGCTGAAAAGAATTTCGGGGGTTTTACAGACACAATTAACTCGAGACCTGCAGACTGATCATTTAATAAATTTTCCC
The DNA here is from genome assembly GCA_964650455.1 of uncultured Chitinophaga sp. Classification (GTDB taxonomy): domain Bacteria; phylum Bacteroidota; class Bacteroidia; order Chitinophagales; family Chitinophagaceae; genus JJ008. The sequence continues at coordinate 40,377 of CAZYTV010000001.1, forward strand.
GGGTGGTCAGCAGTACGGAATCATTGAGGGGTTTTACAACCGTTGTAAATGCATTGTACTTATACCGGTAGTAAATACTGGGTACAAAACTGATTACTTTCCCTTTTACCTGGTAACCAAACTCCAGTGAATGGATAAATTCGGGCAAGAGTTTCGGATTCCCTGCCCGAAGGTTTAGGGGATCCACATACTCAGGAAAAGGATTCATTTCATCCCCTTCCGGACGGTTGACCCGCCGGCTGTAATTTACCTGGAGTTCTCCTTTTGACAACCGGTACGCCAGGTGCAGGGTGGGGTACATTTGAAAGTAATGATTCTTAATCACCGAATCCATCGTGAATAGATTCACCAATGTATAGGCTGCTTCCGCTCTCAGGCCAACGGAAAAACTGAATTTGTCATAGGTACGCTGATAGGTGCCATAAAAAGCATGAATCGCCTCATTGTATAAAAACCGGTTGGACCGGAAGTTATTTTTTATAAACCGGTTTTGCAGGGTATCAAAATCCTCCACATAAAAATCAATATCCTGCTGAATAAAAGAGCCGGCATAGCCGCCTTCGATCTTTATTTTCTCCGATAGCGGCATGGTATAATCCGCAGTGACCTGCTGATTTCTGTCGGTCTGATACACCCAGTTATTATCATACATCAATCGCTTTGGGGGATAATTATAAATATCCGTATAATAGTTTTTTTCGTCCTCCCCCTGTGAAGAAGCCACTGCTTCAATCCGTAACTCCTGCCCTTCTTTGTTGAAATCATGCTGCCAGTACAGCGTAGCATCCGTTTCATATTCGGTTGCCGGGGCATGACGGGTCCGGTCAGACTGGCTGGTTAAAAGATTTGTATGATCCCTGTAATATCTTTTTACCAGGTCATTTCTGGTTAACCGGGACGGAAGATAATTAGCTGACCAGCCGATACTATTATGATCATCCAGGGTGAAGTCCATACCCCCTCGTATTAATTGTGAAAAGGGTCTTGCTTTTAGCTTTCCAGATTCATCATAATAGGATGAAATATGCCCCGCTGAATCCAGGTAGGTTCTGCTCACCGTATTAAAACGGTTTCGCTCATCCTGCCGGATACTATAGGATGCAAATGAATTGAGTTTGCCTTTCTGATAACTAAGGTTCAGGCTGCTGTTACTGCGCTTCCGGCTGCCCATATTGCCGGTTAAGATGCCATTAAATCCTTGCTTTGTATTCTTCTTTAAAACAATATTGATAATACCTGAAGTGCCATCCGGTCTGAACCGGGCCGATGGATTCGTAATTACTTCGATCCGCTCAATGGAATTGGCCGGAATTTGTTGCAAGGCCTCCGCCTGGTTTTTTCCCATTAAAGGAGAAGGCCTGCCATTAATCAGGATCATTACATCGCCAGTGCCACGAAGACTTACATTTCCCTCAATATCAACTTCAACAGATGGTATATTCTTTAATATATCACTGACTGAACCGGATTTGCTCATGATATCCTGGTCCACCGTATACACTTTCCGGTCAACCGATGCGGCCAGCATTGATTTTTTGGATGTGACCGTAACCTCTCCCAGCTCTTTTACGCCTGCACTGATTTCAATAATCCCCAGGTTGAGCGTTCGCTTTTGTTCAGTTACCACCAGCATTTGTAAACGGGAAATACTATAGCCAATATAGCTGTAACGGATAATATACCTGCCGGGCGGAATATCATCCATATGAAATTTTCCTTTTTTATCTGTAATGACTCCCTGAAGTGTACTGCTATCCTCGTTTTTCAGGAGCAGCACATTTACATATTCCAGCGGCTGCCGGCTGTCCTTATCAATTACCACACCTGTAACACTCGCTGTACTGTTTTGAGGAAATAAAGGTGCCGTCATGAAAAGAAACCCCATTAAAAAAAGATACCGCATATCGCAAATTACAATTGGCCGGAAAGATTTCCCATGATTTAAATACATTAAAAAAAATAACTAATAATACCAGGGCCATTTAACAGCTTTTATAAAATGGTACTGTTTGCTCTTCCAGCATCGCTTCGATCTTCTTAGCTGCATTGGTAACTGACAGCCCGCCAAGATTAGTACACCGAAGTGTATGATGGATCTGGTCACCAACCGCTTTCATAGTAACTATTACTTCATCTAAAGGAATCAAATGCTGATAATCCGATAAAGCCATATTGGCACAGGAAATAGCATTACCGGCCGCCATCACATTTCTTCCCAGGCAGGGCGCTTCCACCCGGTTACCGATGGGATCACAAATAATACCCAGTGAATTCTGCAAAGCCAGCGAAGAGGCGGCTATAGATTGTTCCAGTGTGCCTCCTTTCATTTGTACAATGGCAGCCGCCGCCATCCCACCACCCGAACCTGTCTCGGCCATACAACCCCCGACTTCGGCGGCAAAAGTGGCATGCGCGGCAATGAAAACGCCGATCAGTCCGGCAGCCAGCATTGCTTTCACCAGTTCATCCTCCGGCAACTGCAGCGAATGCGCTACTCCGAATAAAGCACCAGGTAAAGCCCCGCAACTCCCAGCCGTAGGTGCCGCCACGATCACCCCCATTGAACTTTTTACTTCCATGATGGCGGAAACATACAGGATCATCAGATTGCCTGCATCTCCTTCCACCAAACAACCTGCGTTCATTTTTTCCCTGAACTGCAGGGACTGACTGCCCAATATGCGGTCCTGATACACAGTGCCTTTCAACCCCTGCTGAATGGCATTACCCATGATATGAACAATGGCCCGCATCTTTTCAAACACTTCAGCAGCAGCAATATTTCCCCGGGCCATCTCATAATCAACGGCCAGTTCCCAGAGTGCTTTATTTTTTCCATAATTATAGGCCAGCATTTCATCACAACTGATAAAAGGAACAGCCAGGTCTCTCCTGGCCATCACCGGTAAAACCGGCTTCAGCTTTTTAATGAATAATACATTCTCCATGGCCAGCAGTTCACGGCAGATCACTTCCTCCGGGAAAGAGGGTGCTTTGATTTCTATAAAAGACGTTTCCCCTTTATGAATTTCTAATGAATCAAAAACAACCGATGCTTCCAGGTACCGGGCTATCTGTTCCGGGTTGCTGCACCCTATCAATGTTTCAAAATAATCACCGGCCATTGAAACGGCTGCACCCTCTATACTAATCACTTCAATCATTCCACCCCCGGTGGAAATAGCGGTAAGCCGCCTTGCTTCCCGTTCATTGCTAAGCGTGATCTTATACGTGTTGGGATGATCCGCCCCGATATCCCTGATACTGATCTCCACCCTGATCCCGGCTTCTGCCAGGTATCTGTCCGATTCCGGCAATCGCTCATCATCTGCTTCCCAACCAAGGAACCCCCCAAACAAACCCATATCCGATCCCTGGCTTTTATGTGTGGTGGCCAGTGAACCGGCGGGATCAAATTCAATCAGGATATGGCGGATTTCTCCATCCATCAGGTCACGGCCAATCCGGGCAATCCGTAAGGAAGCGGCACAATGCGAACTGGAAGGGCCGCGCATCACCGGGCCGATCACATCATTGAATATACTGGGATAAACAGCCATAGATTTGATTGAAGATTATAAATTAAGTTTCCAGAACTGTTCCATGCTTCTCCGCAGATGAAGCGTGGTGTTGACGCCCTGCCAGATGCCATGATCACGGTTTGGATACGACATCATGCTGAACAACTTGTTATTCTTTATGAGTTCATTCACCATCATTTCAAAATTCTGATAATGCACATTGTCATCACCGGTTCCGTGTATGATCATGAGCTTACCCTGCAATTTTGAAGCATGGGTCAGCGGGGAACCTTCTTTGTAGCCGTATTTATTATCATCCGGCAATCCCATATACCGTTCCTGGTAAATATTATCATACAGTGTTTGCAGGGCCACAAAGGAAACGGCGATCCCGGTTTTGAACACATCGCCATGCCGGAACAGACCATGCAATGTCATTTGTCCACCACCGCTCCATCCCCACATACCCACATGCGCGGAATCGATAAAAGGGAACATCATCATTAATTTTTTAGCCGCAGCCGCCTGATCATCGGCCGCGAGCAAACCGATCTGCCGGTAAATGCATTTACGAAACTCACGGCCTCTCGGCACTTTGGTACCCCGGTTGTCTACGCTGATCACGATACAACCGAGTTCATTGGCGAGGTACTGATGCCACATATTATCTCCCGTACCCCAGTTATCCTGCACCGTTGAGCCCGCTGGTTCTCCATATACATGAAAAATGATGGGATACTTTTTCTGCGGATCAAACTGAATAGGTTTGATCATCCAGCCATCCAGGACCACCGGACCAATATCCACTTTAAAAAATTCCTTGGGACGAAGACCCAGTTCACTGATACGACCTTTTAAAACGCTGTTATCTTCCAGTAGTTTGATTTCTTTATGTGTCCCCAGGTTGATCAGTGAAATACGTCTTGGCGTCACTGCATTTTCAAAACTATGGATCGCGTATTTCGCATCGGCGGAGATCTGGTAACTGTGCTGTCCGGCCATACCGGCGGGAGAAACGCGTTCGGCTTCACCCTTGCCATCCAGCCGGCTGCGGTAGAGATAACGCTGCGTGAAGTTGTCAGGGGAGGCAATATAATATACATACCCGCCGGCCGGATCGATACAGTTAATATTCACCACATCAAAATTACCCTTGGTGATTGGTTTCATCTCTTTTCCGTCGCGGGACACTTTATACAGATGCACCCAGCCATCTTTCTCACTGGTCCAGGTAAAATACTTGTTGTTATCCAGCCATACAATATCATCATGCAGATCCACCCAGGCACTGTCGCTTTCGGTGAATAATAATTTCAGCTGCATATCGGCTGTATTACCGATCCAAACCTTGTTGCTGTTCTGCAGGCGGTTGAGTTGCTGGATCATCAATTCATTGGAACCGGGAATAAACTCCATCCGGGCCAGGTAATTATTCCGCGGATCACCGGGTACAGCAAACCATTTAGTGGCACCACCAGTGGAGGAAACTACCCCTACTTTCACCGCCGAATTGGCCGTTCCTACTTTGGGATAAGGAAATGGGAGGGGTTTGGAATAATTGGAATCCGTATTATTGATCAGGAAAAAAGTACCCACCCCCTTGGTATCCGATTGCCAGTAAGCGATGGTGCTCCCATCCGGACTCCAGCGGAATCCATCCCGGTCATCGAGTTCTTCCTCATACACCCAGTCAAAAGTTCCGTTGATAATATCACCGCCGCCATCTTTGGTGAGTTGGGTGATCACACCCGTGGCTATATCCTCCGCATAAATATTCAGGTTGCTCACATAGGCCACCCTGGATCCGTCGGGCGAAAACTTAGCAAACATCAGGGAGGATGCCGGCAATCCCCTTCCGATTTGTATCAGTTGACCGTTTTTCAGGTTCAGTACCCAGTAATCCCCACGGGTATGATAGCGCCATACTTTTTTTGTATTGGTAAATAGCAATAATTTACTGTTATCTTCTGACCATTCGTAGTCATCCACCGGCAAGGGTTTACGTCCCGGGGCCGGCACCAGTTGAGCGGCACTGATCAGGACACTCTTAGCGCCCCCTTCCACGTCATACCGCACAATATCCGATCCGTCAGCAGATGAATTGTACTCCAGGGTGGAATAACTTTTATTATCCTTCATCCAGCGTAAAGGACCAACACCCCGGGAACCATACCTGTTTTTGGAATAAATATCTTCCAGGGTCAGCTTTTTCGTTTGTGCCAGACTGTTCCCCGCTACTAAAACAAAAACCAGAAACAGCAATGAAGAAAGACGAATCATAGTTATACGTTTAATTGAAATCCCCACGGGGATAATTATTGAACCAGGTAAACGCCATCTTTGATGGTCTGAAAGGACGCTACACCGTTATTTTCTTTTTTAAACGGAATCGGTTTCCCGCCGGACGTGATTTTCAATCCCGGTCTCCATTCAATCCGGCAGATTTCGCCGGCCTTCGATTTAATTTTCAGTTTTTTGACCTGGCTGTCCTTCCAGCTATACGCCAGTTCGAATGCACCCCGTGCACAGACACCCGTAAATTCACCCTCACTCCATTCCGATGGTAAGGCCGGAAGTAAACGGATCCATCCGTCCTGCGATTGCAACAGCATTTCGGTGATGGCGGCCGTTACTCCAAAATTACCATCCACCTGCAGGGAGCGGCCACATAAAGCAAACATAGAAGTACAGGTCTGATCCTGCAGATAGCCTTTATAAATTTTATTCGCCCGGTTTCCATCACCCAATCGGGCCCATAAAGCCATTTTCCAGGCTCTCGAAAAACCCGTGGATGCATCGCCTCGTTCTTCCAGTACTTTTTTATAGGCATCTGTGAGTGCAGGGGTTCTTTTTTCATACAACACTTTACCCGGATACAATCCATACATATGAGAGAAATGGCGGTGATTTTTCTCCAGTGATTTCCAGTCATCGGCCCATTCCTGCAGTGAGCCATCTTTGCCGATCTGCGGAGGAACTAATTTTTCACGGGCTGTTTTTACCTGCTGAACCAATGAATCATTCTTCTGTAAAATAGCCGCCGCTTCTGTAAAATAACCAAAGAGATCATAGAGTATCTGCATATCGATGGAAGAACCGGCACAAATCGTGGTGCCTTCCCTGAAACCTGCTGTTACTTCATCAAAGTAAGGTTTGTTGCCACCTCCGTCCGGAAAATTCTCTGGTGAAGTGGAAGGGTTGGTCACCAGCCATTTTCCATTGGGATGAGGCACCAGGAAATCCATAAAGAACTGCACGGACCCTTCAAGCAATGGATAGACTTCATGCAAATAGTTTTTATCCCTGGTATAAGCATAATGTTCCCATAACTGGGTGCAGAGCCATGCACCGCCAACAGTAAATGTGCCCCAGGTAGGACCATCCATCGGTGCGGCCACTCTCCACAGATCGGTATTCTGATGCAGCACCCAGCCCCTGGCACCATAATGTTCACGGGCCACCTGTCTACCCTGGTCAGTAATATCCTGCATCATTCTTAGTAATGGTTCGGCACACTCGGAAAGGTTGCCGCTTTCCACCGGCCAGTAATTCATTTCTGTATTGATGTTCGTGGTGTACTTCGAATCCCAGGATGGATTCATATTATCATTCCAGATGCCCTGCAGGTTGGCCGGTTGGGTGCCGGGTCTTGAGGAAGCGATCATCAGGTAGCGGCCAAACTGATAACTCAGCGCTGCCATAGCCGGATCAGTTGAAGTCTGAATTTTTTTAATCCGTTCCGGCACGGGTAAAAAAGAATTTAGAGTGGCAGCTAACTTCAATGAAACGCGATTGAAATAGCCCTGGTGATCCGTTACCGCCGCATTAAATACAGCGGCAAAATTCTTATTGACCAGTTGATGCAGGCAATCCTCCACCCGTTGATGCGGATCTGCGCTGACATCCGTATAGTTTACAAAATTGGTGGCAGCGGCAAAATACAAGGTCACCGCATCGGCATTGCTCACCACCAGATCAACGCCATTTGTAATGACCGTCCCTCCTTCAGCAACCGCTTTGATCCGGGCTTCATACCGGATTTTTCCTTCCACGCCCATATAATCAGCCGATTTACCGGTTAGTATTAATCCATCCGGACCATAAGGATCCATCCGGAAATAATCGGTGGCATAATTAGAGTGAGCCTGGTTGCGCTCACCCCGCAGGTTGGCGATAAATGAAATACTGCCGGGTTGACTGGCCGTAAGTCGTACCACAATCACCTGGTCGGGAGCAGAGGCGAATGTTTCCCGCTGATAACTGGTTCCATTTGACTGATAAGAAACGCCGGCCACACCGGTTTCCAGGTTCAGCCATCTTTTATACGCGGTTACACTGTCCTGGTTGCTGAAAAACAAATGCAGGTTGGCGAGTGACTGGTACTTCTGTTGCTCCACCGGGTAGCCCATCAGGTGGCGGCCAAAGAGATTATGGGCTTCCAGGAATTTTTCGTCAAACACTTTCTGCTGGATCTGCGGTAAAACTTTATAACCGTCTTTCACCACGGTGGAATAGGGACCTCCCGACCAATAAGTCTCTTCATTTAACTGTATCCGCTCTTCTTTATTCTTTCCAAACACCATCGCCCCTAACCGGCCATTACCCACAGGCAGGGCCTCCTCCCATTTCTGAGCGGGTTTATCGTACCATAATAAAGTAGATGGATTGAATGTGTTTGTTTGTATCTGATCAGCCGTGCTTGCCAGCTGTGCCGATACATAAAGTGTACAAAGCAGGGAAGACGCCAATAATAAATAACGACGGCAGTTCATAAGCAGGGCAATTAAGGGATGTGTAGCTAAATATACTCCCTTTTTTATTCAGTGCCGCCGGCTGTTTACCATTCGAAAAGCAGGTTTTTTTCTCCCCGTACGACCCGGCCATTCTGTATCCCCGCCTTCCAGCCGGTAATGTTGCCGAGCAGTTTTTTAGAAGCTTCTGTGAGCAGGGGATCGGGCGATGAAACGATGCTGGTACTGCTGATCTTTCCGTCTTTTTCCACCACCAGTTTCAACACAACCGTACCAACCGGTTTTATCTGGTGCTCTTTTTTATACGCGTCCACAAGTTGGTGGAGTACCGTCTTCTCTACTTCACCAGGTTTGGTGAATGTCGGATCCACTTCCATTTTTACAAATATATTGTCCTCGTTTTCCTCGTGGCGGACCGGGGCAGGGATATTCATCATTTCAATCACTTCTTTAGGTTCTTCCCGTACCCATCTGTCCTGATCCGGATATGCTGCTGTTACTTCTTCGGTGTTTAGCTGACGAATACCTGTCAGGACTTTCTCCCCGTTAATTTCTTTATAAACCCCTTCATAGTAAGTGTTGGGCTTCCCGGGATATTTCCCGATAAATCCGCCTGCTAAACCCGGACTGACCGATTCCCATACCGGGCTACGTACTATTTTGCCTTTATTATTCATCACTCCCCATAAACCCTTCTGTTTAAAGTAAAAACCACCGGTTTCTCCCCGCTGAGAAAATTCCACTTCATCGGCTTTAAAAGTAAACAACTGCTTCCCCATATGATCAATCAGCACCCATTGATTCCCTTGCTGCAGGAAACCCTGGCTGCCAAAAAAATCCGGCCAGTAATCAGTATAACTATATGGCTTCACCAGTTTGCCGGTAGCCAGGTCAAAGAGGCCGATACCTTTTCCATTATTTACAATCGCAGTCATACCCTTGACATCATGGATGTGCATCCATTCTTTTCGGAATACAAGTTTATTCTCTTTATCAAGCAGTCCCTGGCAATCGGCCATATTGATATGAAACCATTCCCGGTTACCGGATACGATCCAGTTTCTGACTGACTTCATCCCCGGAAAGCTGTCCAGCAACTGAAACTGGTCATTATAAACATAACCACAATTGCGGGCTCCTGATATACACACAATATACCAGTTGGGATTGAGGTGTTTCCGGGCAAAATCAAAGACAGCGGGAATTGCGTTGCCATTGATTATATTGAAATAACCATACTTCTTCCCGATACGGGTTTCAAATATCCCTTTCGTGTAATCGGCCTGAACAAGTTGCTCATACTCCATGGGCAGGACAAATACGCCATTCAGTTGGTCAAATATTCCCGTTCTTTTTTTACCAGCCGAATCAGTAGTCCGCACAATACTCAGTGACTTCGCCGGTTTTTTAATATTCTGCAGGATCTCCTTCCAGCTGCCAAGATTCTGGCCAGACGGAGAAAACAGGTGTGTTCCTGCCATCTTTCTCAATAGTATATTGCCGTTGGGGAATTTTTTTATCGTATCGGATTGGGCCGCTAAAGCAGAATACAGGAAAATAGAAAGTAAAATCCAGCAGCTTGTTTTCATCGGGTCTGATATTTATATCAGTAAAGATAAAAAAAGGGCTGCAGTTTTCCCTGCAACCCTTCGCTTAAAATGACTGTTCTGTGCTTCTTGTTCAAGATGAAACCCCTTCAGATAGCATTTATATTACCTATTCAACAACAGCACCTACGGTTAATGCCGGATCTTAATATCCACTCCATTATCGTGGTGTTGATATTTCTTATACTTCACCTGGCGCTTCAGGTATTTCGGACTATGTGATTTATGCTGCTGGTAATAGTGGTATTCCACACCACATCCCTGCATGACAAACAATACAACTAACCCGGCGATCAATGATTTAATGATAAAAATATACTTCTTCATGGGCGGTGTTTCATGTCAACCAATTCATTTCCCGTATGCATTGATCCGGGTACCCGGTAAAGATGATTCATTAAACCGCAAAAGGTGTTACACAGGTTAGCAGGAACCTTATATGATTCTTTCGGTCAGAAAGAACTGGCAGGAGGACTTTTTTTCGTCCAGTCTGTTTTTTACTCAGAAAACAGTGTTGAAAATAACAGAAAACAAAAGAATTTACGGCTGCAATTCGTTAATTTAAAGGACGGGAATCAGAAAAAAAACGAAACCGCCGTTGTTTTTCCATTGGCAGCTTCCGGACCATTGGAGAATTTTATTGTATTAAAAAACAATATATGGGTCTCTCCATTCACTACTCCGGCATCATCAAAGACAGATCCCTGCTACCTCAACTGGGAGCGGAAATGAAAGATATCTGCGAAAGCTTGGGCTGGGACTATCATTATTTTGAAGCCGATGAAAAAGATTCGCTGGAAGGGGTCTATTTTGCCCCTGACGAATGTGAACCGCTCTTTCTCACTTTCACACCGGAAGGACGCCTGCTTTCTCCCGTCAGCCAGATTACCCGGGATATGCTGGTACAGCACGGTCTGGATCCGGAACTGATCTATACCATCAGCACCAAGACCCAGTATGCCGGCATCGATGCCCATGTGGCCATCATCAGACTTTTCCGGTATATCAGTAAAAAATACTTCAGCCAGTTTGAAATGAACGACGAAGGGGAGTACTGGGAAACGAATGACCTGGATGTCCTTAAAAGCCAGTTTGCCGCTTATGAACGGGCGATACAGACTTTTGTGGATGCCCTGCAAGGTATGGAGCGTATCCCCGGAGAAAGCCCGGATTCGCTGGCCACCCGGATTGAAGAACTGCTCAAAAAGAAATCCGATCACGAGTAATTTTTTAATATATAACTGCTGACCGGCCAGGTCTGTTGACCCCCATCACTCCCCCTGGTGACAGCAATCATACGAATAACCTGCACGGCTGTGCTAACTTACCACTGAAAATAAATTAACATGAAACAGCTACTCACCCTGGCTGTACTGTTTTTATTCCTCCTGCCTGGATGCAGTTCTTCCCGTATTACCAGCTCCTGGAAAGCAGACAATGTACAGCCGCAGGCATTTAAGAAAATCATTGTATTGGGACTGATTCGTGAAACAGACAGACACTTACGTGAAAGTATGGAACAGCACCTCGTGAGCGATCTCCGCAACTTGGGGTATGATGCCACCTGTTCCTGTGATGAATACAATCCCAAATCATTTGAAAACATGACAGAAGAACAGGCACTCGCCAAACTGAAAAACTCAGGAGTGGATGCCGTGCTCACTGTTGTATTGCTGGATAAAACACAGGAACGGTATTATGTTCCGGGTCGTGTTCAATACACCCCATACCGTATTTACTATAACCGGTTCTGGGGATATTCACGCACCATGTACGGGCGGATATACACAGAAGGATATTATACGGAAGACACTAAATATTTCTGGGAGACCAATCTCTATGCGCTGGAAAAAAACGAATTACTCTATTCAGCACAGAGCCAGTCTTTTGACCCGGCATCAACTGAAAAAATGGGGGATGAACATGGGAAAATGATCACTATGAATATGGTGAAAAAGAACGTGCTTATCAACCTGAAAGAACAACCTATGAAGAAAGCCATGTGATCAACAGGATAACGACAAGGTAAAATGAAAATAATGCAACATCACATGATCCTGAACTGGACAGGCCGTATCAGTGGAATACTGATTACGGCCTTTTTTGCCGCGTTCTTTATCGGTGAAGGGCTGCCGGATATTCTCAACGGGAAAGGAAGGGAACTCCTGGAATTTATTCCATTTACCTTACTGAGTCTTGCGGGTTATATTCTTGCCTGGTACAGTCCGCTCTGGGGTGGCAGGCTCCTGCTGGCCGGTGCCTTACTGCTGGCTGGCTATTTTATTTACCAGCAGGATGTGGTTATGGCCCTGGTGTATGCGGTGCCTTCCCTGCTGACCGGGCTCTGCTTTATTGCGGCAGCCAATAAAGAACTGATCTGAAACAGGTGCATTAAATAAGTGATTCTTTATTTCCAGATATGAAATTTCAGCCGGAATTTTTTTTCAATTAAAAGGGAACGCCAGTCAATAAATAAGAGCGCGAACAAAAGGACAAGTCCGGCCAGCAGCCCTGTTACCGACTTCCAGGATAATATGCCCTGTAATAATTCTTCTGTATTCTCCGTGGCGTAATTACCCATGAAGACCGCAATACTGTCACTGATAAACTTGCCGGTAAAAAAAGCGGGAATCAGGTAAATGGGTTTGATCCTGGCAATGCCCCCGGCCAGGAATAAGGGTGTGGAAGGCAAAGGCATCAGCGTATAGAAGAGGATGAACAACTGGCTTTTCCAGCCGTTTTTTTTGATCTTTTCCCCCAGGAAAAAAATATCTTCTGTTTTGGAGCGAACAAATATCCGGTCAGAGACCATCGGTATGTACAACGTTAATAAATACCGCCCGATAATCGAACCGGCGACCCCGACAAAGATCACCGGCCAGATGGGCAGACCAAACATGATCTGGAACAGTACCATGACGGTAAACGCCGGCGGCAACGGAAACGGGGTAATATCCACCGCTATGGTACCCAGGAAAACTATAATATAGTGCCACCACATTGTTTACGCTTATTACCTGTAGTAATATCCTGAATTCCTTCCATTAAAAAAATAACCGTTGTGGCCAGGAAGACTGATTAATGTCAGTTCAGCGCTAATCCATGATATTTTGTATTTTCAACAGCCAATGGATACACTCCTCCTGATCCTTTTTGTACTGGCCATACTCCTGCTGCTGCTGTTTATCATTTTGCGGCCAGGCACTAAAAAAATCACCACCCTTCCCCCGTTTCCTGAAAGCTGGCGGACTATACTGGAAGAACATTCCGTTTTTTACCAGGAACTGGACATTAGCTTTAAACCGGTTTTTGAAAAAAGAATACAGCAGTTTCTGCTCAGCACCCGGATTACCGGTGTAAATACCACGGTGGAAGAAAAAGACCGGTTACTGGTTGGCGCCAGTGCCATCATCCCGATTTTTGCCTTCCCCGACTGGGAATATATCAACCTGCGGGAAGTATTGTTATACCCAGATTCCTTTAACCACGATTTTGAACAACAGGGAGCAGACCGTTCCATACTGGGAATGGTGGGTGATGGGGCACTGAATGGAGTGATGGTTTTATCACAACATGAATTAAGGCAGGCATTTCTCAATAAAACCAGCAAGACCAATACGGCCATTCATGAGTTTGTACACCTGGTGGATAAGACTGACGGAACCGTGGACGGTATACCCGAAATCCTGATGCAGCAGCAATATGTGTTGCCCTGGCTGCAGGCTATCCGGAAAGAAATAAAAAAGATACTGGCGGATCAATCAGATATCAATCCCTATGGGGCCACCAATGATGCGGAATTCCTGGCCGTAGTGGCTGAATACTTTTTTGAACGTCCCGATTTACTGGAAAGAAAAAACCCGGAACTGTACCGGATGCTGACTTCAATTTTCCAGCAACAACCAGGCAATTCCGGGTAGTATAATTAAAAAAATCAGAGCGGTATGTTCCCGTGTTTCTTTCTCGGGCGTTTGGCCACTTTATTCTCCAGCATGGCAAATGCCTTGATCAGTTTTTTCCGGGTTTCTTTAGGCTCAATAACCTCATCAATAAAACCGCGTTCAGCCGCCGTATAGGGATTGGCAAAAAGCTCCGCATATTCCGCTTCTTTTTCCAGTAATTTCTTAGCCGGATCTTCCGAAGCAGCAATTTCATTTTTGAAAATGATTTCACTGGCACCCTTGGCTCCCATCACAGCGATCTCGGCACTGGGCCAGGCATAGTTCATATCTGCGCCGATATGCTTGGAGTTCATTACATCATAGGCTCCTCCGTAAGCTTTGCGGGTGATCACCGTACAACGGGGTACAGTGGCTTCACTCAGGGCATACAGCAGTTTGGCGCCATTGGTGATAATGCCGTTCCATTCCTGGTCCGTACCCGGCAGGAAGCCCGGTACATCCACCAGCACCAGCAGTGGAATATTAAAACAATCGCAGAAACGGGTGAACCGTGCTCCTTTCTTGGAGCTGTCAATATCCAGCACACCGGCCAGGCTCATCGGCTGGTTGGCCACGATGCCGATACTGCGGCCGGCCAGGCGGGCAAACCCCACCACGATATTGTCGGCATAGTATTTATGTACTTCAAAGAAGGAATCAATATCACAGATACCATTGATCACACTGCGGATATCATAGGGCTGGTTGGCACTGGCCGGAACAATCGTTTCCAGTACCTCCCTGGTCTCATCACCCAGGTTATAGGGATATTTCACCACCACATCCTCACAGTTCTGCGGCATATAGCTCAGCATGGTCTTCACCTGGTTGATGCAGTCCATATCATTCAGCGCGGTCAGGTGGGTTACACCGGATTTGGTGGAGTGGGTGGAAGCCCCTCCGAGTTCTTCGGAACTGACTTCTTCATTCGTCACGGTCTTCACTACGTTAGGACCGGTCACAAACATATAACTGGTATTTTCCACCATAATGGTAAAGTCGGTCATAGCCGGAGAATAAACGGCACCACCGGCGCAGGGCCCCATGATCGCGGAGATCTGTGGAATCACTCCGGAGGATTGCACATTGCGGTAAAAAATATCGGCATAACCACCCAGAGAACGTACACCCTCCTGAATACGGGCACCACCGGAATCATTCAGTCCCACCATCGGCGCACCGGCCTTCATCGCCATATCCATGATGCGGCAGATTTTTTCGGCATGCGTTTCAGAAAGCGCACCCCCGAATACGGTAAAGTCCTGCGCAAATACATACACCAGTCTTCCGTTTACGGTACCAAAACCGGTGATGACACCATCCCCGTAAAATTTCTGGTCTTCCATACCAAAGTCCTTGGGACGGTGTGTAACCAGTGCCCCGATTTCCTCAAAGGAACCGGGATCCATCAGCAGTTCCACCCGTTCACGGGCCGTGAGTTTCCCTTTTTTATGCTGGGCTTCGATTCGTTTTATACCGCCACCGAGTTTACCTTCTTCCAGTTTTTCCCGGAGTATTTCAACTTTCGATTTCATTATTGTAGGTTTTGTGTTGTGTGATGTATCTGTTATCTCAACTTTTTACTTACTCATGCTTCGGCACGCTCAGCATGACAACGGCCCATGTCACCCTGAGCTTGTCGAAGGGTTGTCGAAGGGTTGTCGAAGGCTCGTCGAAGGGTACTTCGGCACACTCAGGGTGACAACAGCACTTGTCATGCTGAGACGGTGTCCTTGTCATGGTGAGCCTGTCGAACCATGAACGTAAAAAGTATTTCCAAAGAACTAATGCGCCAGTCTCCTCTTCCAACTGGTAGACTTATGATCCACCGGGCTGAGTTTTTTCTGCTGCTCCTGCCAGCATTTGAGTGCCACCAGGGCCGCAATCTCCGCATTGGCTTTTTGCTTTTCCTTTATCTTTTCAGGGGTATAGTAATTCTTTACAAAGTGGGTGTCGAAATGGCCGGTGAAAAAGGCATCGTGCTCAAACACGAATGTGCCGAAAGGCAGGGTGGTTGCCACGCCTTCGATCTTATAGTCTTTAATCGCCTGCAGCATTTTCTGAATGGCTTCCGTTCTTGTTTTACCATGCACCACCAGTTTGGCAATCATCGGATCATAATAAATCGGTATGGTCATTCCTTCTTCATACCCGTCATCCACGCGGATACCTTCACCCACGGGCTTCTGGTATTTGGTCAATGTTCCAATGGAAGGAAGGAAATTATTCAGCGGATCTTCGGCATATACCCGCAGTTCGATCGCGTGTCCGTTGGGTTTGATATCCTCCTGGGTAATGCCCAGCTTTTCACCCCGGGCAATCCGGATCTGCTGCTCCACCAGGTCGAGCCCGATGATCATTTCAGAAACCGGGTGCTCCACCTGGAGACGTGTATTCATTT
>CAZYTV010000002.1:0-18589 GCA_964650455.1 uncultured Chitinophaga sp.
CGCATGAAAAACCTGTCCTTTGAGGTTATATTTCAGGATAATGGTTGCCCCATAATCACCAGGCTGGTTGTTAAAAGCAAAGCTGTGTACAATACCGTCCATCGGTGCCATCACTGCTGTTCCGTATTTGCCCCAGATATCTGTACCCAGGTGTAAACGCCGGGGTTCTCTTCCCTTGATGGCATCAAACACCCTGCTTTTACTGTAAACCGTCCGGTGTTCGGCATAACCACCGATGGCATAGCGGGCATTTTCTGCCTGTATTTTTTCATTGACCCATTCACTGAACAACCGGATATCCTCCATTATGGTATCCGTCAGTTCTGAATTACCGGAGGTAAGATCCAGTGGCACCAGTTTTTCTCTCCATGTTTCAAATGGAACGACAGGGTGAAAAGCAGATTGTTGTTTCTTTAACTGTTCAACCAGGGCATGACTCATGGTATAAAGATAGTCTTGTAAAAAAGAAAAGGCGTTCCGTTTCCGGAACGCCTTGAATATGACTTTTATCTTCTGTTGTTATTGTCCTCCAACGACAACCCTGAAGGTCTTCTCGGATGTACGTGCCCCGTCATCGTAGATGAAGCGTACCATATACACCGCAGCCGGGAGATGAGTCAGGTTGATCGGTACTACGCGACCGTAAACCAGTCCCTTCCATTCCTGTGAATTGACGAGCTGACCCGTGCTGGTATACACCCGCATTGCCAGGTAATTGTAGAGCACACTGTTCATACGGATGAAGAATTGTCCGCTGTTCGGGTTCGGGTAAAGGATCACCGCGTTATCACGCAGCAGGCGGATCCTTTCCGGACAATCACTCACTACAGCCTTCGTTGTATCTGTTGAAGTACAACCGGCAGCATTGGTATATGAATAGGTCAGTGTATACGTACCTACTGCAGTGGCACCCGGGATAAAGTTGAATCCGGATACGCCGATTCCACTCCAGCTACCACCTACCGGTGTACCCACCAGCGGTACCAGGGTATCGCTGAGACAGATTCTCCTGTTCCAGAGGTCAGTAGCAGTTACTGTTGTCAGTGCATTCACTGTCAGGGTAACTGCGGTTGAAGTCAGGGTATTACAAGTATTGGTAATGATAACCCTGTATCTTCTTCCGGAGAGTGCAGTAGTGGTATTGGGCACTGCATAAGTGGCTGAGTTGGCACCTGTGATATTCGCCCAAGTGGTGCCGTTATCGGTGCTCAACTGCCATTGATAAGAAAGGCTTGAACCGGCAGCGGTTACACTGAATGTTGCCGTTGCACCCGCACAAACTGACTGATTAGCCGGTTGTGTGGTAATGGAAGCAGGTTGGAAAACCGTAACAACAGATGTAGCGGATCCTGAGGTACAGGTAGCCGTGGATCTTGTTGCTGTATAGGTAGTGGTCGTGGTCGGTTTGGCATATACTGTACCTGCCATCGTGTTGGCCACATAAGGCACCGTTGCCAGTGCATCAGTAAACAGGCCGGTTACCGGTGTCCATAAAGCACCATTCACTTCGAAGGTGATGCTCCAGCTGGTAACCAGTCCAACATCTCCGCCAGCCTGGTCATTAATATACAGTTTCCAGTCACCGTTAAAGTTGCCACTGAAGTTTTCCAGTCTCGGATTCACCTGGTTAACAGAGCCAGGACCCGGAGCCGGGAAATTATCCGGACCTGCAGTGTTGGTCGGACGGTAAGTACCACTGCCGATATTAGCAGCCGGCACATCGAGCAGGGCGGCATCATCAAATACCAGGTTGGCATTAATAATATCACCACTTCCACCTCTGTCAGACATCAGGATTACATTGGAACCATTCGGTGCCTGCAGTACCATATCGATATCGCTGGGCCATGTGTGAGAAATACCATTAATATTAACTGATTTCACACGTACACCGGATGTGGGCAGACCACCTACTGCAATGGCAGATGGATATGGGCTCGCCACACCTGAAGCGGTATTTACGGGTGCTCCTGCCGGTATAGCGATCGGACCGGCAGTCGGAGTGGTTGCGGTGTAAGGAGCAACGGTTAATGTAGTCGTACTACCCAGGCAGATATTCACAGCGGAAGGTGTAACCACCGGGGTGGGCGGTGTGGCATTCACTACTGTGGTAGCTGTTGCTGAACAACCAGTGGCCGTAATCGTACCGGTCACGGTATAGGTCGTATTCAGTTGCGGGTTAGCCGTTACAGAAGAGCCGGTAGTGGCACTCAATCCGGCAGCCGGGCTCCAGGTGTAAGCGGTGGCAGTACCGGTGGCGTTTAATACCACAGGACCGCACTGACCGGTCGGGCTTACTGAAACAGTCGGCAGCGGGTTAACCGTTACGGTCACAGAAGCAGGGCCTGAGCTACAGGTACCGAGTGTATTGGTAACGGTATAGGTATACTGTGTCTGTGTAACCGGTGATTGTTTGAAGTAAACAGTAGCGGCCGGTGTTCCAGCCACATAAGGAATCGTAGCGTTGGCATCGCTGAACAGACCGGCAACCGGTGTCCAGACAGCGGTCGGTACTTCGAATACAATGGACCAACTGGTGATCTGACCGGCGTCGCCACCGGCATCATCCATGAAGAAAAGATTCCAGTTACCGTTGAAGTTGCCGGTGAATCCGGATAATGGAGCATTCACCTGCGTGATTGAACCAGGTCCGGGAGCCGGGAAGTTATCCGGTCCGCCGGCATTGGTAGGTCTGTAAGTACCGGACACTAATGTCGCAGGCAGCAGGGCCGCAGCAGCATCATCAAATGTCAGGTTGATATTATTTACATCTGTAGCACCCCCTGCATCAGACATTACCACCACATTGGTTAATGATGGAGATTGAACCAATACATCGATATCACTGGGGAATGTATGGGTAATGCCATTCAGGGTTATTGATTTTACTCTTACACCTGATGTGGGCAGACCTGTTACATTGATCGTAGCCGGGTAAACAGATGCGGGACCTGTTACTGTGGTTACAGTCATTGGAGCACCTGAATAAGCAGCGCTGAATGAAGTCGCTGCAACGGTCAGCGGCTGGATCGTACCGGCACAAATAACCGGAGCAGCCGGTGTGATTACCGGAGTAGCCGGTGTACCCAGAACGGTTACAGATGCTGAGTTTGTACAACCGGTAGCTGTAATCGTACCTGTTACGGTATAGATGGTCGAAGTAGTCGGGCTGGCAACTACAGTAGTACCAGTTGTTGTATTCAGACCAGTGGCTGGTGACCATGACCAGGTATTCGCATTACCATTAGCGGTCAGGGTAACAGGGGCACAGAAGCCGCTGGGACCTGAGTTCACTACTGGTATGGGGTTCACGGTCAGTGTGGCTGAGTTAGAGAATGTAGTGCCGCATACATTGGTTACACCACAACGGAAGAGGTTACCATTATATATAATACCTGTGGAAGTCAGCGTGAGCGTGGTGGTAGTTACACCAGAGAACGGAGGCACGTTGCTCAGGTTTGTCCAGGTAGTACCGCCATTAGTACTGATCTGCCATTGATAAGTCGGGGCAGGTACCGGCGCATTATCCGTAATGGTAAATGTGGTATTTCCATTCTGACAAATTACGCGGTTAGCCGGTTGTGTTACCACAATCGGGGGAATCACGGTATTTATGGTAACAGGGTTGCCGCTGTAAACAGTCAGACAGCCCGGGTTACTTTGTTCTCTAACTACAATATTATAGTTACCTGAAGCAAGGGTATTGAAGGTATTGGAAGCCTGCCAGGTGGTTCCGCCGTTAACACTGTATTCCAGGGTACCCGTACCGGTGGCATTCACCACAATCGTACCGGTAAGAACAGGACATAAAGGCTGTGTTACGGTTGGTGCGGTTACAGTTGGTGTACCCGTAAGCGGGTTAATCACCACCGGATTCGCACTATAAGGAGTCAGACAGGTTGGAGTAGCGATAATGCGGGTAACCAGGGTATAGTTACCAGCGGCCAGCCCATTAAAGGTATTGGAAGGCTGCCAGGTGGCGCCGCCATCAATACTATATTCAAGGGCACCGACACCGGTTGCGTCCATGACGATGCTACCGGTTAACTGACCGGCACAGGTAGGCTGTGTTACGGTCGGGGCATTCATCACCGGAGGCGTTACACAAGGAGCCTGAACGATCGGGGTCAGACTGTCTTTATAACTGATTCTGACGTTAGATGCATCATAAAGACCTGATTTTACAAAAACATATGGTCTGCTTTCCATTAAGATATCATCCACATACCAGCCCACATTACCCAGTGAACCGTCTGCGCCTAAACGGAAGCGGAACTGTACGGTCTGACCGGAGAATGAACCCAGGTTAACTGTTGTTTTCACCCATCCACCAGAGGATGCTGAGAAAGCAGCACGACCACTAAGCGGATTGGCAGAGGAGTTCAGGGTGGCATTGTAGCGGGCACCACTCATATACTGACCAAGGTCAGACCAGGTAGTACCGCCGTTGGTGCTGATTTCAACCACGCAACCATCCCATCCGGATTCCACATTATAATTATGCCAGAAACTCAGTGTGCTGTAAGCAGAAGCACCGGCCGGCAGTACATAAGAACTGGTGGTGCGGAGTATCTGATCAGAAGCGACTGTGGCATTCGGTGTAAAGAAAGCCAGCGGAGCACTATGTGTGCTTGCACCGGAAGTAGCCCAGACATTTGCAGTGGTTGAAGTGGCTGTCCAGTTCGGAGCAATGGCCGTTACCACATCGTTCACATGTTCAACCGGTGCAAAGTAAGTACCGTTGTTTACATTCACGGTAACCACGTGGTTCTGTGAACTGTTGATCGGCATCGTGATCGGACTGAAAGTAACCACACGGTCACCCGGTGTGTATACACCACCACTCACCCAGGTTACTGTTGTCGGTAAAGTATCACGTAATACGTAGTTGGTCATGGCAGTACATTCGCCGGAACTAACCACGTTGGTATAAGTAAAGGGAGCACCTTCTGTAGCGTTGGGTCCGCTGGTATTCAGGGCAAAGCTGCCAGAATCAACAGAGAAATCAGCTACACCATCATTAATACTTCCGGAAGTACCCTGTGAAGCATTACGTCCCAATCCTCTTTTGGCAAAAGCTTTCCAGATGGCACATTTGTAACGGCCACCAAAGAAAACCTGGTCAGCCTGGAGGATCGCATCCCTGGATTGTACAAAACCAGGACTGCAGGGCTGAAGACGCATACCTTCCATCACCAGTTTCATGGCCGCGGCATTACCTCTCCAGGTAGAAACGGCACCGGAAGGATTCAGGAAATTAGGCTCAATAAAGTTATCCTGTTTGATAATTTCCCAAGTCATTTCCCAAATCATCATACACCAGATTTCTCCAACACCATGGGGAACCACGGAGCCGGGGAGGTTGGCATAGGTCAGGGGATAAATGGACATATCGGTAGAGTAAGGGAAACGGCGGATACCCACCCCTGTTATAGGCTGGTTCAGCGCGTATGTTCCTATACCTCTTCTGATCACACCATCATTGATGGTAGCAGTAGCCCAGTTGGTACCCATCATCAGGGACATATAATCACTCCATCCTTCACCGGCCTGTTCTGCGTTTTGCAGACAGTTCACGATAGCAGGACCACCGGTCAGACGGTTACTGATACCGTGTCCATATTCGTGGCTTACGATACCATTATCCAGGTCACCATCCCTGTCCGGGTTAGGTGCTGTCCAGAGAAACATCTGCATCCGGGGACGGCTGCCATCTGCCGGAGTGGCAAAGTTGGCATTGTTGGTACCTGAAGCATCCTGTGCATCAGCGATCACATAGTCCACACCGGCACCACCGCGACCCTGGTTATCATTCTGGAAGTTACCACCCACTTCATCAAACCCGTAGGCATAAGCCATATCGTGCATCAGGTTGTTCATATAGAACAGGTTGACAATCGCCGCCTGCTGGTTATCTGATGTGGCATCAATCGGGCTCTTGGTAAAATCGTACACATAGTTGAATGTAAGATTGGGTAAAGCCGTGGTGGAGTTACCCATGATACCAAATGTATTATTATTCGCATCCCTGTCTTCCTGGGCCCAAACGTTATTACCACGTGTGGTGCTGTAATCTACGGGGTCGCTATGCCATTTCAGGGAAGTGGCATTGGCGGTACCCAGTGTCCAGGGATCCGTATGTACAGAAGGCGCACCACCGGGGTGGATCGGGCTTTCTGCGGGATATTTTATTACTGTATAGGAAGCAGTTCCGATCACAAATGGTTTGTATTCCCATTTGCGGGATTTGTCATTCCGGGATACTACATAATTCCGGGAGCTGAGTCCTGCTTTTTTATTGTGATTATCGGCAATGTGATCGGCCACAGAGTGATTGCCTTGATCCCACTGACAGGTAATGGTCAGGTTTTGTTTGCTGATAATATTACCGGTTTGAGCATCCACCCGGATCAGCCAGTAGTCAGATGTACTCACCGGGGCAATAAACACCTGCCAGGCCAGCCGGTAAAGCCCTTTTTCATTCGGCATCCAGAGAAGTTCAGCAGAAACTTTTTCAGAGGATACTCCCAACTGACTGAACTCCAGTTTGCGTCCGTTTTCCAGGATGCTTACAGGAACAGGAGTTTCCAGCAAATCCGCTTTTGCTTCACGGGCTGCTGCCTGAACTGCGGTTACAGGAGAAAGAGAAGGTAATGAACTGGCATTACCTGTCATTTTTTCCATGGATGTCTGAAAATCACCGGCGTCAGACACTACTTTTCCGCCTCTGAAGGCCAGGGTCTTCAACTGGTTAAATACGGGAACGCCCTTATAGGCTTGCTGCAGGTACACCATGGTTACATCAGAACCCGTAATGGTGTACGAACTGGACACCATTACATCATTGATATCCGTGGAAGGCAATTTGATCGAAGCTGCATTTTGTTTCACCAGCTGCAGCCCTGCAATTTTTGCTTTGTTATCAACCTGTGCAAAGCCTGCAAACGCACAAATTAATAGGGCAGAAAGTAGTAGAACTTTTCTCATAAAAGTTTAGTGTTGGGTTTTAGAAGCCGAAATACTCGTACAATTCAAGGGTCAGGTGGTCAATAAGAGGATATGAGATTCGGGAAATGCAAATACCCGAAAAGAGAAAGGAGGGAAACTTCTTTCTTCATAAGCAGGTAATGGCACAAAATACGGGACTAATATAGTAAATAAAACAAATTCCAGCCAAAACTAATCACATTGAATTTCAGGCAAAATATTTGTTATCAATCAATCGTTTAAGAGAAATACCCTGAAAACAGAATTAAACTTCCAAATTGAAAAAAATAACCATACGATCCCTCCTCTTTTGCCTGTTTTTTTATAACACATTCCTGGCCCACAGCCAGATGATTACCGGTGTCTGGAAAGGTAAAATCAACCGGCAGAAAGTAGAAGTAAAAATCATTCAGCAGGGAGACAGCCTGACCGGCACTTCGTATTATTACGAATCATCCACTCATTACCGGCGATATAGTATTAAAGGTTATTTTGACGCTTCGACCAACGAAGCGGTTTGGTGGGACGATCAGTTACTGGAGGAAAAGGCCGGCCGGTTTTCGGTCAGTACTCCCGGTAAGATGCCCCTCCTGTCCAGGGCCGATTTTAACTGTCCGGGTGGCGGCAAAATGATGCTGGATGGAAAAGCAATGCGCAAGGAAGACGAAACCGATCCGAAAGGACAGGTACACCTGGACAAGGAGGGACAGACTGATTTTACAGATGAATGGGATTATATTATCGACAATTATACAGTAGGTGGCAATGATCCGGAGCTGATCGACAGTATCGAGGCTCTGTCCGTACAACCACAGCCGGAAGTGTCGCGGGTTGTACAGCCTCCCGTTGTTCAGGCTCCACCGCGGGTTGAAACACCTGTACTTATTAAAGAGGAAACTGTGAAAAAGCGGGAACCTGTTGCTCAGCCTCAGCCTAAACCCGAACCAATCCCTGCACCTAAGCCTATCCCCCAACCAGCAGCTCCGGTCCTGGTTAAATTGCCAACAATTGTAGAAAAATTCAACAACCGCCAAAAAGCCTTTATTAAAGAAATACCGCTGGCTGGTGATTCGATCGAACTGCGTTTTTATGATAATGCGGAAATTGACGGGGATTCGATCTCTCTTTTCCTGAATGACAAACTGCTCTACCAGCATATCCGGCTGGCTGCGGGTGCCTGGACTATAAAACTGGCAGTCAGTGACTTAGCACAAAGTAATGAACTGGTGATGGTAGCCGAAAACATGGGATCTATTCCTCCAAACACTTCGTATATGGTGGCCATCGTCAACGGGGAAAGACAGGATGCCTACCTGGCCAGTACAGAAGGAAGCAGTGCGATGATCCGGTTGGTTAAGAAAAAAGAGTAGCACATTACGTGTAAGATATTTCTTCAATACCAGTTCCATAGCAATCACAAAACACCCCTACGGGGTGAGTGAGGAATTGCAATCCATGTCCAATATACTTGTACAGGACACTCGTACAAGCTGAACGGTTTAGTGCAACACTTCTCTCACTCCGTAGGGGGTGCTTTGTAGGTAAAAAAAATCCCTCCCTTCTGTCCCTACCCCGCTCTTATTTTCCTTTTAATTGTTTTAGAATTTCTTCAATGGCCCGGTCCAACTGCGGATCAAGACCACCCAGTTTGTCGGTAAACGTATTGATCACCTGGATATCGGGTTGCACCCCAGTTATTTCCAGGTCCTTTCCATCCAGTGAATAACAACCCCAGGCCGGCATCCGGACGGAGGAACCATCCACCAGGCCGATGCCACTGGTGAAAATGATCCAGCGATACGTTTCATTACCGGCAATCTTTCCCAGTTTCAATGCTTTGAATCCCTGGGCTGTCATTTCCGCATCGCTGAGTGATTGCTCATTGATCAGTAAGATGATGGGCTTATCACCTGGTGCAAAATTGGATTGTGTGGCGAGTTTTCCTTCCCTGTATTTCCATTGCAGATAGGATTTCTGGGAAAGGAATTTCAGCACTTCATCATGTACATTGCCCCCGGTATTGTATCTTAAATCAAAGATCAGGGCATCTTTCCCGGAGAGCTCACGGGTCATATCAATGATAAACTGTTCCAGTTCACCCTGACCCATGTTTTTCATATACCCGTATGCGATCCTTCCTTCCCCTTTTGTTTCCACTCTTTTCTGGTTATCATCGATCCACTGATCATATAAATTATTGAACAGTGTGGCCTGCGGATGGATCCGGCTGCTGATCATCCGGCCATTGCGGCTGAAAGTGAGTTTCAACTCCCCGTCACGGGAAGGAACGGTGAAATAATAATTCCTGTCAAGGTTGGTATCCACTACCTCATCATTTACACTGACCAGTATATCTCCCGGCCTAATATCTACTGTTTTCCGGTCTGCAGCGGAGCGTGGTAACACCCGGCGGACGACATATGGTGACGCATTTTCAAATAAAATCCCGGTTTCCATGGTCTGGTTCTGCAAGGGCAGGTTTTCATCTGCCCCAAAGGAACTGAAGCCCTGGTGCGAAGAATTGAGTTCACCCAGCATATCGTTGAGCAATACACGAAGATCAGCCCGGTTATTCAGGAAGGGTATAAACTGCCGGTAATACTCCTTTGTTTTCACCCAGTTCAACCCGTGAAAATGTTCATCATAATAACCTTCTTCCATTTGCGCCCAGGCTTCGTCAAACATCTGCGTAAATTCTTCGGCCAGGTTACGACGGAAAGTATAGCTGATGGAAATGGGTTCTGTTTTATTGGCTTCCATGTTCAGTTTGCTGATGGTACCATTGGATAATACAAACAGCTTGTCATTGACCTCGACTATATCATAACTGAACGTATTATCTGTCCCGGTTATTTTCTCGGTCTTGGTTTGCTCAAAAGGCTCACTGACCGTTTTCCACAAGGCCAGTTTACCCTCCCCATGATTACTGCTGTAAAGGGCAGTGCCTTTTTCCCCTTTCTGATAAACCGACTGCAGAAATTGCGCCCCGAGAGAGGGACTTAATTGTTCCAGTCTTTCCATGATCCTTTCTGTATCAACAGGAATTGCTTTCAGTGAATCCGGATTGTCTTTCTTCTTGCTGGTATCCTTTTTCTCTTCTTTAAACAAGTCATTGTATTTATCGGCCCGGTAGGGTTCGTCTTCTTTATCCAATGCCATCCGGTATACTTTGGCGTTGGGCATGCCAAAGGGATAGGAAGGTTTGAGACGCTGGGAGGTAAAATAAATGTACTTCCCGTCCGGGGACCAGACCGGCGCGGTTTCAGAAACCCCGGAGGTGGTGAGGTTGGTTGATTTTTTTTCTTTGATATGATAGATGAAAATGTCTTCTTCAAAATTCCGCTTGGCGGTATAGAGGATATATTCCTCATTGGGTGAGAAAGAGGGCTTACTGGCCTGAAAAGCCCAGAATTCATCCTTTACTACCAGTGTGCTCTGTCCTGTTTTGAGATCCATCAGCCTTAATTCGTCACGGCCGCTGAGGTAGACCGCCCGGGTTCTTTTTTTATTCATCACTATTGAACGGTTATTCCGTTTATCCCGGGTCAGTTGTTTGGGAACGGCCTGGCTATCGGCCCGTATGGTATACCAGTTATAATACCCCTGGTCGGTCTGGTTGTATATAATGCTCCGGTTATCTGACATCCATTTCAGTTCCCCCACCCGTTCGGCGGTACCCCGGTTGAGTTGTTGTATAAATTTCCCTTCCACATCACTGACAAAAAGTTCACCCCTGGAAACAAAAGCCAGCTTTTTACCATCCGGAGAAACATCAAATTCTTCTATATTTCCGCGAACATCAAAATCTTTCTCCTTTGGAAGTACCGGGTTGCGGAGCAGCGAAACAACCAGGCGGCTGTCCTTTCCGGTTTTTACATCATAGAGCCAGAGCTGGTAATCTTTTTCATAAACCAGTTTCCCGCCATTGGCATTTACCTGCGGGTTACGGATGGAGGAAGCATACCGGGTCAGTGCTTTTTTCCTGCCATTGTCCAGTGTATAGAGGTTGTACTCCCCGTTGGCTTCATCGGAAATAAAATAGAGCTGGCCCGAGCGGTCAATCGTGGCCCCGAAATCTTTACCTGTCCAGTCCGTGTACTTTTTGTGCTGCCTGTTTTTTATATTATACGATTGAATATCGGGATTAAAGGCTCCCTTATATCTTTTGCGTTGTGCCTGGTTGCTGCTTTCCCAGGTATCATTGAAGAATATTTCGCCGGTCTGCGGATGTTCCACCAGGTTATGATCGTACTGGAAAAAATAATCGCCGAATACGCGATCAGGAGTACCTCCCGTTGCATTCACTTTGAACCCGGCCACCTGTCCCATCCGGTTGCTGTTAAAATATACCGACTTTGAATCCCAGCTCCAGCTGGTCAGCTCATCATTCCCGCTATGCCAGGTTATCTGCCTGATTTCGCCTCCTTCCAACGGCATGATATAAACATCCGCATTCCCGTATTGCCGGCCGGTAAAAGCGATCCATTTCCCATCGGGCGAAACACGGGGGGAGGTTTCATAGCCCTGCATCGCGGTGAGGCGGGTAGCTTTCCCGTCTGCCACTGCTGTTTTCCACAGATCTCCTTCAAAAGCGAAGATCACGGTCTGCCCGTCGGGAGTCAGGGTTGGGTTGGAGAGGAAATAAGTATCTTTTTGCGCCAGCAGCTGTACAAAGCTGAACAGGAGGACAAGGGTCAATGCTCTTTTCATATTTGCCTGGTTTTGGACAGACAAATTACGTTGAAAAACGACCGGTTAAATACCGTTGATAAAAAAGTACGAAATACGAAGTACGAAGTTAGAAGTACGAGGGTTACGTCCGTACTTCGTACTTCTAACTTCGTACTTTGTATTTATTTAGCAGGATTAGTTATGCTCAATTCAGGAACCAATTTCCGGCCGGAACCTTTCGTACTTCGTACTTCTAACTTCGTACTTTGTATTTATCTAGTAGGATTAATTATGCTCAATTCAGGAACCAATTTCCGGCCGGAACCTTTCGTACTTCGTACTTCTAACTTCGTACTTATATCACGATGTTGACCATTTTCCCTTTCACGAAGATGATCTTCTTAGGTGCTTTTCCTTCCAGCCATTTCTGCACCACATCATTGGCAAGGACCAGGGCTTCCACATCGGCGGGACTGGCATCGAGAGCGATGTTCAGGGTGGTTCGTAGTTTGCCGTTTATAGAAATGGGGTATTCCTTGCTGCTTTCAACAACATGCCTGGAATCGAATACCGGGTAAGCGGCATCGATCACATTTTTTGTATGACCGAGCAGGCTCCAGAGTTCGGCGGCAATATGCGGTGCATAGGGAGTGATCAGTACCAGCAGGGGTTCCAGGATCGCCCGCTTATGGCATTTAAGATCAGTGAGTTCATTGGTGGCGATCATAAATCCGCTCACGGCCGTATTAAAACTGAACCGCTCGGTATCCTCTTCAATTTTCCGGATCGTGCGGTGCAGTACTTTCAGTTCATCCGGAGTAGCTGCTTCATCTGTTACGATCAGTCCTTTGATTTCATCCGCAAATAAGCGCCAGAACTTTTTCAGGAACCGGTGCACGCCTTCAATGCCCTTGGTATCCCAGGGTTTACTGAGTTCCACCGGACCGAGGAACATTTCGTACATGCGGAAGGTATCTGCGCCGTATTTGTATACCAGGTCATCCGGGTTTACGGTGTTGTATTTTGACTTGGACATTTTTTCCACTTCGGCACCACAGATATATTTACCATCTTCCAGGATAAATTCAGCATCTGCATATTCTTCTCTCCATTTTTTGAACGCATCAATATCCAGTTCAAAACCGTCCACCATATTCACATCGGCATGTATCGCATTTGTTTCATACTGATCCTTTAATCCGGCAGATACAAATTCATTGGTGGCGGCAATGCGATATACAAAACGGCTGCTTCCCTGTATCATCCCCTGGTTCACCAGTTTCTTATACGGTTCATCATAACCGATATGGCCGAGATCGCAGAGCACCTTGGTCCACATACGGCTGTACAACAAGTGTCCTACGGCATGTTCAGTACCACCAATATAAAGATCCACCTGGTTCCAGTAGTCAGATACTTTACGGTCGCAGAAAGAAGTATCATTCTTCGGATCCATATAGCGCAGGAAGTACCAACTGGAGCCGGCATAGCCGGGCATGGTGTTCGTTTCCCTCACCCCCAACCCCTCTCCTTCAGGAGAGTGGAGATTGGCCCACTCCGGAATGTTAGCCAAAGGCCCTTCCCCATCCGGGCCGGGTCCGTATTTGTCGACAACCGGTAACACCAATGGCAATTGATCTTCGGATAAAGGATAAGCAATCCCATTCTTCCAAACAATCGGGAAGGGTTCGCCCCAGTAACGCTGGCGGCTGAACGCGGCATCCCGCATTTTATAATTCTTCTTGCGAATCCCGATTCCTTTTTCTTCGATGGCTGTAATCGCCACTTCGATTGCGTCCTTCATCAGCAGTCCGTTCAGGAAACCGGAATTCTCCAATGTCGCTTCTTTTGTCGGATTGGCTTCCTCCCCATTATAATATGAACCGATGATATTGGTAATGGGAATATTGAAATGACGGGCAAACTTATGGTCGCGTTCATCACCACAGGGAACGGCCATAATTGCGCCGGTACCATAACCGGCCAGTACATACTCGGATATCCAGATCGGGATCTCGCGTCCATCAAAGGGATTGATGGCATAGGCCCCGGTAAAGACCCCGCTGATTTTTTTCTCGGCCATGCGTTCGCGTTCGCTACGGCTGTTTACATAGTCCACATAATCCTGCACTGCTTTTTTCTGATCCTCAGTAGTGATTTCAGCAATCAGTTCATGCTCGGGTGCCACCACCATAAAATCCACCCCGAAGATGGTATCGGGACGGGTGGTGTAAACGCGTAGTGTTTTGACTTTTTCCTTTTGACTTTTTACTTCGAAGTCTATCTCCGCCCCACTCGACTTCCCGATCCAGTTCGTCTGCATTTCCTTCATCGCGTCACTGAATTCGATCCGCTCCAGTCCTTCGAGCAGGCGGTCTGCATATTCAGTAATCCGCAGGTACCACTGGCGGAGTTTCTTTTTCACCACCGGGTGGCCTCCCCTTTCGCTGACCCCATTCACCACTTCATCATTGGCAAGTACGGTACCGAGAGCCTCGCACCAGTTTACTTCACCATAGCCACAGAAGGCCAGGCGGTATTGCATCAGGATATCCTGCTGTTGTTTTTCATCAAAGGCTTTCCATGCAGCCGCGTTGAAATTTATTTTATCATCACCGGGACAGGGATGGGCAGTATTGCCTTCTTTTTCAAAAGCGGCCACCAGTGTTTCAATGGGAGCGGCTTTGGCGGTTTGCCGGTTAAAGAAAGAACCAAATAGCTGCAGGAAGATCCATTGGGTCCATTTATAATAGCCGGCATCGCTGGTCTGTACCTCCCGCTCCCAGTCAAAACAGAAACCTATATTGTCCAGTTGCTTTTTAAAGGTTTCAATATTCTTTTTTGTGGTTACCGCAGGATGCTGCCCGGTATCCAGCGCGTATTGTTCGGCAGGAAGGCCAAAGCTGTCGAAGCCCATCGGGTGCAGGACATTGAATCCTTTCAGTCTTTTGTAACGGCTGTATATATCCGAAGCTATATAACCGAGCGGGTGGCCTACATGGAGTCCGGCGCCGCTGGGATAGGGAAACATATCCAGCACATAAAATTTAGGTTTGCTGAAATCGTTGCTCACCTGGTAAGCCTTGTCCGCTTTCCATTTTGCCTGCCATTTTTTTTCAATATCCCTGAACTGGTATTCCATGTATCATTCCTGTTTTGTTGATCAGCGGACCGGATCCTGCCGCTGGCTAAAAAATCTTTAACAATATCTTTTCCGGTACCGGCAATATGCCTTTTATGATATCGTTTAATTGGGGTGCAAAAATACTGATTACTGCCCGAAAGACCTGCTGTATCTGTTCCGGCCCCAGCCCGGTAAAACCAGCGGCTGAAAAGCCATGAGGATTGGGCATAAAGGGCTATTTTTGCCTTAATCCATTCATCTGTAAAAAAAATCGCATGTCCCAATCAGGAAAAGCCTCGATTAAAAGAGGGAAACCGTCCTATTTTATGTCTATTCTGGGTGTTACCCTGGTATTGTTCTTCCTGGGCATTATCGGGCTGATCGTGATTAACACCAATAAACTCTCCGATCATTTTAAGGAAAATGTAACCGTGAGTGCCTATCTCCGGGGAGATCTGAATCCTAAAGACAGTACTGAACTGGTAAATTATGTTAGTGCCAAACCTTATATCAGGGAGTTTACCTATGTTACCAAAGAGATCGCCAAGAAAAAATACCTGGCCGACGGCAACAAAGACTGGTCCGAAGTACTGACGGAAAATCCCCTGCCCAACAGCATTGATTTTAAAGTAAAGAATGAATACCTGAATACGGATTCCCTGACCGCCATCAAGGCTGATCTGAAAGCCCAGACCTATGTGAGTGATGTGGAATACCCGGAGGCCCTGATCAGCCAGATGAGTACCAACCTGCGCAATATCAGCCTGGGAATCCTGATCGTGGCCATTGTGCTGGCGATCGTGGTGATTGTGCTGATTGATAATACCATCAAACTGGCCATGTTCAGCAACCGGTTCCTCATTAAGACCATGCAAATGGTGGGAGCCACCCGCTGGTTTATAGCCAGGCCCATGAATGTACGGGCAGTCATCAACGGTGCCCTGAGTGGGGTGATTGCGGCTGCCGCGGTCATTCTGTTCCTGATGGTCATCGAAAAATTCATTCCGGAAATGAAGGCCATTCATGATAATACCAGCCTGGTGCTGCTCTTTGTGGGGCTTATCTTCCTGGGAATCGCCATTACGGTGTTCAGTACCCACCGGAGTGTGATTAAGTATTTGAAAATGAAGCTGGACGATCTTTATTAGCCAGAAGCGAGAAGCTAGAGGCGAGAAGGGGTAACAGCCCGTTCCTTCCAGCTTCTTGCCTCTGACTTCCAGCTTTTCCCTATATTGCATCCCTTAAAATGACCGACATGAGTGAAACAAAAAGTACAGAAATGTTCAGCAAAGAAAACTATATCTGGATGCTGGCCGGACTGATTATTATTGCCGCAGGTATGTTTTTAATGTCTGGTGGAAGGAGCAATACTGATCCGGCTGTATTTAATAAAGAAGCGGTATACAGCAGCACCCGTATCACAGTAGCCCCTATCCTTATTCTTGCCGGACTGGTACTGGAGATCTTCGCCATTTTTAAAAAACCAAAAGCAGCCTGAGCTGCGTAATATAGAGTTAAGAGGCTGTATCGACTGATCAGCCTCTTTTTTTGCCCCTTTTTTCAAAAAGCTATCTTTACGTTTTCGCCAATTAATAAAGCAGCCCATGACTGTCGTTGAAGCCATTATCATTGCTATTGTGGAAGGACTGACCGAATTCCTGCCCATTTCCTCCACTGGTCATATGATCATTACGGAGAAATTACTGGGAGTGGAAGACAATGATTTTACCAAGCTCTTCACTGTAGGTATACAGTTAGGGGCTATCGGGGCGGTGGTGGTTTTGTACTGGAAGAAATTCATCACCCCACTGACCCAGGGAAAGAAGGGCTGGTTGTTTTACCTGAAGTTGCTGGTGGCGGTATTACCGGCACTCGGCCTGGGTTTTCTGTTATCGGACTATATCGACACCCTGCTGGAAAGTTCACTGACTGTGGCCATCACCATGATTCTCGGGGGGATTATTCTCCTCTTTATAGATAATGTATTTAAAGAACATCCTATTGTTGAAGAGGAACAGATTCCTTTTCCCACTGCTTTTAAGATCGGACTCTGGCAGTGTGTGGCCATGATTCCCGGGGTAAGCCGGAGTGCCGCCAGCATCATTGGCGGGATGCAGCAAAAGCTCACCCGTAAACTGGCCGCGGAATTTTCTTTCTTCCTCGCGGTCCCCACGATGGCAGCCGCCACCGGGTATAAAATGCTGAAAGGGTATAAAACACTGGGAGCCGCTGATATTAAGTTATTTGCCATTGGCAATGTGGTTGCCTTTATCGTGGCCATGCTGGCGATCAGATTTTTTATCGGCTTCCTGCAAAAGCATGGTTTCCGGTTATTTGGTTATTACCGCATCATCGGGGGTATTGTGCTGCTCATCCTCCTTGCCACCGGCTACCTGAAAAGCTGAAATATCCCCTATTCAGGGTAGTACAGATGATTGCATTATTTCATACCTATGTCTGAAATTACCCCATCATGAAAAAAATATTGATCCCCCTCGTTCTCGCTTTTGCACTCATGGCCTGTACTGATTATGGCAAAAAAGTAAGTTCCTCCAATATTGAAGTATATTATAAAGAAGGCATCAGCAAAGAACAGGCAGAAAAAACAGCCCAGCTCTTTGTCATGGCCCTGAATGCCTCCAACCCCAATGACAAAGCCACCAAGAGTTTTCAGTTGCAGAAAACCGGTGATACTGTATTGCTGAAAATGGTTGCTGATAAGAGCAAGCTGGGAACAGTGGGTGACGAATCATTTTATGCCATTTCCACTCTTTTATCCGACAGTGTATTTGCCGGTGGTCCGGTAAACCTGACGCTGACTGATAATAAATTCGAAGGATTCAAAAATTTCACCTTCCAAAAGGCAGCCACTTCATCCTGGGGGGACAAATATGAGTCTGGCAATGTTGAATTATATGCAGATGGCATTGGCAGTATGACTGCCAAAGAACTGGCCGCTTACCTGGAGACCTATTTTGATCCTGCTAACACCTTCAGTTTCCAGGTTAGTAAAAATGAACAGGGTGACCCTGTGATAAAGATGGTGATTGACCCTGCGAAAATCAATACGATCACCAAAGCGGATATGGCCGATGCCAGCAGTAAAATTTCTGAAAAAATTTTTAACGGCTCGGCTGTCGTATTTGCGCTGACAGATGATCAATTCAACACACTCCGGAGTTTTTCTTATCCGGCTGATGCTGCTGAAGCGGCTGAGCTGAAATAAATAGTTTATCCCTAAAAAACACAGGGGCTGTATCAGTAATGGTACAGCCTCTTTTTTTGGGATGTGTCAATTTCCTATATTTACCCAAAGCAAGCATTCATGCAGACGGCTCCGAAAAAAGTAGTAAACGCCTGGGCGATGTACGACTGGGCGAATTCAGCGTATAACCTCGTGATCACTTCCACGATTTTCCCGGCCTATTTTGAGGCGATTGCGGTAGATAACAAAGAAATCTCCAAAACGAGTGTCACCTTCCTGGGCCGGCATTTTGAAAATTCATCCCTCTATAATTATGCACTTGCTTTTGCCATGCTGATCGTGGCCCTGATTTCACCACTGCTTTCTTCCATTGCTGACTACAAGGGAAACAAGAAAAAATTCATGCTGTTCTTTATGACCATGGGCAGCCTGGCCTGTGCTACTATGTTCTTTTTCGAAAAACATACACTGGTGCTGGGTGTATTCGCTATGATCGTCGCCTGTGTGGGTTTCTGGGGAAGCCTGGTATTTTACAATTCCTTTCTGTCGGAAATAGCGGCACCTGCAGACCGGGACCGGATCAGTGCCAAGGGATTTACCTA
>CAZYTV010000002.1:18599-52690 GCA_964650455.1 uncultured Chitinophaga sp.
TGTTGCAGGTCATTTGCTTTGTATTTGTGTTTTTCCCGGAAATATTAGGTGGGGATAAGGATTCCACGATACAATTCAGGACGGCTTTCCTGCTCGTGGGCATCTGGTGGTGGGGCTTTGGTCAGTATTCCCTTCGCCGTTTACCCAATCCGGTTCCAGCAGGGGCGGGCGATCTGAAGCACCGGATTTTATCAAAAGGCTATCATGAACTGCAAAAAGTATGGAACCAGCTTAAACACCTGCCACCGCTTAAACGGTTTCTGGCAGCTTATTTCTTTTATAATATGGGGGTGCAGACCGTCATGCTGGTTGCTGCGCTTTATGGCAAGAGCGAATTGCAAATTCCGACCGACAACCTGATTATTGCGATCATCCTGATCCAGTTGATCGCTATTCCGGGCGCATTCACGATTTCCTGGTTATCGTCAAAACTGGGCAATATCAATACCCTGATCGGCATTGTGATATTCTGGATTTTCCTGTGCTATGTGGGTTACCTGCTGCCGGTGGGTGGTATCTATGAATTTTACGGACTGGCCGCTTCTGTGGGCTTTGTAATGGGTGGCATACAGTCCCTGAGCCGTTCTACTTATTCCAAGCTGATGCCGGTAACCAAAGACACGGCATCCTTTTTCAGTTTTTATGATGTAACCGAAAAAGTGGCAGCCGTTATCGGGATATTCAGTTTTGGGTTTATCAATGAAATGACCGGTTCGCAAAGAAATTCTGTGCTGGCATTGATGAGCTTTTTTGTTTTAGGATTAATTTTGTTGTTTTATGCGGCTGCGCTGAAGCCCAGGGAGAGCCGGGAGTCAGGAGCCGGGATTTAGAGCTTTCTTTGATTTCGATAAATTTGCCCGCAATGCTTTAAAGCGTTTTCGAAAACTGACGAAACTTTCCTTTAAGAATAATCTTTAAATTCTTTGCGGGACTAAAGCACAAAATCATTACAGCTATGAAACTCTATACAATTAATACAGGCTACTTTAAACTAGATGGTGGTGCGATGTTTGGGGTGGTGCCGAAGACGATCTGGAATAAGATCAACCCCGCGGATGAAAATAATCTTTGTGACTGGGCCCTGCGTTGTATGCTGATTGAGGACGGCGGACGGCTGATCCTGGTGGATACTGGTAACGGGGACAAACAGGATGCGAAATTTTTCAGTCATTATTACCTGCACGGAGAGGATACCCTGGAGAGATCATTGAAAAGCCATGGTTTTCATCCCGATGATATCACGGATGTATTCCTGACCCACCTGCATTTTGATCATTGCGGAGGCACCATCAAAAGAGAAGGAGATCAACTGGTTCCCGCTTTTAAAAATGCCCGGTGCTGGAGCAATAAAGAACACTGGGACTGGGCGGTTTACCCGAATGCCAGGGAGAAAGCTTCATTCCTGAAGGAAAACATCCTGCCCATACAGGAAAGCGGGCAACTGGAACTGGTGGAAGTAAGCGGACCCATTGATGGCAAACTGGGGAAAACCGGTTTTACAGATAATATATCGGTCCGTTTTGTAAGTGGGCATACAGAAAGTATGATGTTGCCGCAAATACAATACAAGGGTCGCACAGTTGTATACATGGCTGACCTTTTACCTTCACAGGGTCATATTCCCCTGCCCTATGTAATGGGGTATGATATGTTTCCCCTGACCACACTGAATGAAAAAACAACTTTTCTCCAGGAAGCATTGCAGGGAGATTATATACTCTTCTTTGAGCATGATCCCGTATATGAATGCTGTACCCTAAAACAAACGGAAAGAGGGATCCGGCCCGATCAGTTTTTTAAACTGTCTGAACTCTGATCTTTCACCCTGTAGAATTTTTTAAGCCCCAGGATCAGCAGGCTGCCCAGTATGGCAGGTATCACCAGGTTAATAAACCAGATACTGGCCGTAACAAAGAAGATGCCTGCCTTATTCGCACTGAAGAGCCCGGTTACCAGCAGGGCTACTTTTCCTTTTAACCCGAGTTCCGCAATGGCAAATGTCGGAATGATGGCCATGACGAGAAAGGACACACTGACGGTCCAGCAGGAAGCCCACCAGCCGATCTGCACATCAAAGAAAAGATACAACAGGTAGTATTGAACTATAAATACCGAAAAGCGGATAAACGACAGGGAAAGCATCCTGAGTAACACGCTTGTATCAAACCGTCCTACGGCTTCCACCAGGTAAATATATTTTTTCAGGAAAGGGATTTTAGCAATCCATCTTGCCAGCCAGTGCAGCCGGAAGTAAAACAGCAACAGGAATATCAAAACAGTGAGTACCCCATAAATAAGAACCAGCAACCACAGGCCTGATACCAGTTGTTGTTGTTCAATATATGGTTTTAATATCACCAGGCCGGCCAGTCCCATCCCCAGGGTAATGATCAGCTGGCTCATGCTGCTTACCATGGTCACCGCAATGGTACGCAACCTGTTTCCTGCATCCATATATAAAACACGGCCCAGGTACTCTCCCACCCGGTTGGGTGTACTGACGGAGAATGAAACACCGGAAAGAACCGCCCTGAATGCTTTGATGAAAGAAACAGGCTGGACCGGTTTCACGGCCATCTGCCATTTGATTGCTTCGATGGCCCAGTTGATGATCATCAGCCCCATCACAGCGATGATATTGAACAATAAGGGACTGCTGAATGATTGCTGTACATGCTGCCAGGCTCTTTCAATATCCGGCTGATTCTTTATTTCATGGTAAATTGTCCAGGAAAGCCAGGTAAATAAGAGCGGACCAAGGAAGTAATTGATGAAGACCCGGAAAAAATCGGGTTTGCTATTTCGGTTCAGCTTCATTAATCTTGTAAAAATACACTCCCCGCTGGAAAAGCCTGTTAAAATAATATTGGGTATTGACCCCGGAACCATTGTGATGGGTTACGGACTGGTCAAAGTGACCGGCCGTGATGTGAGTTTACTCGACCTCGGCGTACTCAAGCCCGGTAAAGTAAAAGACGGGTATAAAAAACTGCAACTGATCTTTAATACGGTCAGCGGACTTATTACCCAATATAAGCCTACCGACTTTGCGATTGAAGCGCCTTTCTTTGGAAAGAATGTACAGAGTATGCTTAAACTGGGCCGGGCACAGGGTGTGGCCATTGCAGCAGCGATGCGGCATGGACTGGAAGTCACAGAATATTCTCCCAAGAAGGTAAAACAATCGGTAACCGGCAATGGTAATGCGGATAAAGAACAGGTGATGAAGATGCTGCAGACCCTCCTTTCCTTTAAAGACAGTTCTAAATACTATGATGCCACGGACGCACTGGCTGTGGCTTTATGCCATCATTATCAGACTTCATCTGCAGGCATTAAAACGGCCACCAAAGGAGGAAAAGGCTGGGAAGATTTTATTAAAAACAATCCCGGTCGCATCCAGAAGAAATAATTCAGAGTTGTGCCAGAATTTTTTCCTGCACTTTTTTCAATTGTTCCGGGGATGCCTGTGGTTTAGCCTGGTTAAAATTCAAATCATTGGCATTATTAATCGGAATCAGGTGTATATGTGCGTGTGGTACTTCCAGTCCGATCACACTGATGCCGCAACGGTTACAGACAAAAGCTTTTTCAATGGCTTTGGCAATGGGTTGTGCAAAGAGCAACATCTCCTGCAGGTATTCAGCCGGCAAATCAAACAGGTTATCCACTTCGGTTTTGGGCACCACCAGCACATGTCCTGCGCGTAACGGGAAAATATCGAGAAAGGCAAAGAACTTTTCGTTTTCGGCAATTTTATAGGAGGGAATGGCGCCGGTGATGATTTTGGAGAAGATGGTCATTGGGGAGGTTTATGGGTTTAGTTGTTTGTCGTTTAGTCGTTTGTTGTTTAGAGGTTTGTTGTTTAGAGGTTTGTTGTTTAGAGGTTTGTTGTTTAGAGGTTTGTTGTTTAGAGGTTAAAGCTAGTTTATTTATGAAAAAAGTCTTCGCGGGTGCGAAGACTTTTTATACTACGGTTTTTTTGATCTGATCAGGCTGTAATCTCATCAATTCTGAATTTCAGAACACCTGCCGGGGCTTGTACGTCGGCGGTTTCTCCAATTACTTTTCCGAGAATGCCTTTCCCGATCGGCGAGGTCACAGAGATTTTACCGGCTTTCAGTTCTTCTTCCTGTTCGCTGACGATTTTATAGGTTACCTGTTTTTTGGTATTCAGGTTCGTCAGGGTAACCTTGGTCAGGATCGATACTTTGCTGGTATCAATACTGGATTCATCCAGTACACGCACATTTGCCATCGTTCCTTCCATGGCGGCAATTTTTGCTTCCAGGATACCCTGTGCCTCCTTGGCCGCATCATATTCCGCGTTTTCTTTCAGGTCTCCTTTTTCCCTGGCTTCGGCAATGGCTCTGCTCGCAGCGGGCCGGTCAACCGCTTTCATCTTTTGCAATTCCGCCTTCATTTGTTCCAGGGTGTCCTGGGTCACATACTGTAATGCACTCATAGTCTGCTCTTTTGATAATAAAAAAATAACAACGCCCCAGATTGAACTGAAGCGTTGCATTTCAGGTATAAAGGTAGAAAAAGTTTTTAATCCGGGAAATTTGAGTCTAAAATTTTAACAATCAGCGCTTTTTGAACTCATAAATCCGGTCAAAGCCGAGGGTGTACTGTTCGGCACGCAGTCCCCGGTTATTGCTGTGAAAGTCAATATCATCAAACCGCCATTCCAGGCTGCGGTGTAAAAGGGAGTTGGAAACGCTGATCATCAGGAATCGCATATCCCTCGCCTGCCAGCTTCCTTCGCTGTTATTATAGATGCCCTTATTGTGTTTTCCGGCTTTCCAATACCCGCTCAGGGTGTCGTTGCCCTCAATATAAGTGGCCAGTCCATTTTCATCCAGGTTAAAAATCCCCTCCTCATACCCGGTCCGGAATACAGAGGTACCACTGGAAACACGACGGGTCGCCTCTTCCAATTTCCAGGTTCCAACCAACCGGTCCTCCAGCGATTTGGAACAGGAAGTGAAAAGCATCCCTACACATAACCCGGCAGTTACAACAGCGATAAATCGGCGCATTTTGCCAGCATTTGAGGTGAATAAATACGTTCCTGAATTTACGAAAAATCAGGATACAGCGATTCCAAGTTTTTCCAGCAAAACGGCTGCCATTTTATAATCGGCTTCAAAACTGTATCCGGCAATATGCGGAGTAATGATCACGTCCGGTCTCGCCAGGAGCCAGTCCAGTTCTGCTTGTTCAGTTTCACTATAGGAACTTAGCTTTTCATTGGGTAGTACATCCAATCCGGCACCACTGATCTTCTTCTCTTTCAGCGCATTAATGAGTGCTGAACCCAGAATTACCTTACCCCGGGAGGTATTGAGTATAACCGGTTTTCTTTCAAGACTGCGGAAAAAAGAGTCATTGGCCATTTCCAATGTATCTGCGGTCAACGGAACATGCAGACTGATTACATCTGCATAGCGGGCAATTTGTTCAAGGTTGGCCTCTTTGATATATCCACTTCCAAAGCCATATTTATATTTATCATAGGCCAGCACCGTTACCTGAAAAGGTTCGAGCAAGCGGGCAAAACAACTGCCGGTATTCCCGAATCCGATTATCCCTACGGTCTTACCGTTGAGTTCTGTCCCGGTATTCTCCACTCTTTTCCAAAGACCTTTTTTTACTTCTTCCTGTGCAACCGACAAGCGATTCAACAGGTTCAGCAATAATCCAAGATTATGTTCGGCTACTGCATTTCGGTTACCTTCCGGACTGCTCACACAACGTACACCCCGTGATTCAGCATAGGCCTGATCAATAAGTTCCATGCCACTTCCCAGCCGGCCTATCCATTTTAATCGTAGTGCTTTGTCCAGCAGTTGCTTATTAACAGGAATTCTTGTGGTCACCACCAATCCTGCCGCGTCCTCCACCAACAGGGAAAGTTCTTCATAATTGATTTCCGGGGCATCAAGCACCTGGTATCCCTGCTTCACCAAAGAATCCTTAAATATTGGATGAGCCCTTCCTGTAATAATTACCTTCTTCATCGCATTTTACAAATAAGGCCGGCAAACTGTTCTACCGTCAGTTGCTCGGCTCTTTTATTAAACAGTTCATCTTCAAGAATAGCTGCATCAAAGAGGCCTTTTACAGCATTCCGGAGGGTTTTTCGCCGCTGGTTGAAGGCGGTTTTAACCAGGAGAAAGAATTTCTTTTCATTTTCCAGTTCCAGCGGGATCTTCCTGGGGAGGAGGCGGATCACCCCGCTTTTTACTTTGGGTGGCGGGTTGAAGCAGTGCTCATTCACATCAAACAGGTATTCCACCTCGTAAAAGGCCTGAACCAGTACACTCAGCACACCATACACTTTATTCCCTTCTTTTGCTGCCACACGCTGAGCCACTTCTTTCTGAAACATCCCGACCATACATTCCACCTGGTCTCTCCACTCCAGTATCTTAAACAAGATCTGGGTCGAAATGTTGTATGGGAAATTGCCCACCACCGTAAAATGACCGGTAAATGGCTGTTCAATATCCAGGAAACTCTGGTGAATGATCTTTCCATTAAGTACCGGATAGGTTTGCTGCAACCAGGCAACTTTCTCATCATCCAGTTCCACCGCTTTAAAATCAATTCCGGTCTGTTGCACGAGGTACTTGGTCAGCGCACCTCCCCCTGGTCCCACTTCCAGGAGCTGTGTATATGATTGCTCCTGCAGGGAAGCGACGATTTTCCGGCAAATATTTTCATCGCGTAAAAAATGCTGTCCCAGTGATTTTTTAAGGGTGTACATGGTCACAAATGTAAACGGAATACGGTCAGGAATAAAATAACAAAGGTTCCCTCCTGAAATCCGGAAGGAACCTGTACTGTTATTTAAAAGCCGTTATTTCTTATGGAGGATTCTTTCCGTAATCAGCCGGTTATCAGCAGCCAGCACGATCTGGTAAAGTCCGTCCGGAAGGGTAGCCATGCAATTCAGCAGGATACTGTTATTCCCTTTTTGTAAAGGGAGATTCGTGGTATAGACCCGCTTACCTGACTGATCAAAAACACTCAGGGTTCCCGGACCGCCATTCAATGAATTGATCTGTACCTGCATCTGATCCTTTACCGGGTTGGGTATCACCCGGATGGCATTTTCTGCTGTCCGGCTATTACTAAATTTAATGACCGGGCTGAGTAACTGGATGTTGCCGTTTTCCACCATTCTAATCCGGTAATACACATTGTTCGTATTCAAACCCGAAATATCATCGGTAACCAGGTAACTGGTTGCACCCGCTTTGCCGGGGTGAGGTTCGGTCAGACCTGTAATGCTGAATTGAATACCATCTGTGCTTCTTTCAATATAGAAAGCACGGGCATACTGGTTTTCCAGCACTTTCCACTCCAGTCTTACCTGCTGATTCGCATACACTCCTTTAAAATCATATAAATTATTCGCCAGTACATTGCAATCTTCCAGACGGCCGATGGTGATTGTATCGGTTGCATAGGCATCACAGGACGCCTGCAGGTATTGTGTAACAATATAAACACCGGGGGTATCTACAAAAATGGAAGGCCCTGTTGTTGGTCCCAGGATATTACCATTGATCGTTGTCCATTGATATATAGAAGTAGGAATGGGATTGGATACATAGACATTGCTTACACTTCCCGTATCACAAATCATCGGGGTGGCCGTTTCGATATGCGCGGCGGGAGCAATAAAAAAGTCAAATGGGGCCACAAAGTCTTTTAATTCTGCGGTAAATGAAGTGGAGGCCCTGGTTTTAACGATCACCCGGCGAAAAGGCATCATACAATCATCGCCGCCGAAGATCCGGGCATTATCGAGACCCAGCTTGGTCATATTGACTGAGAACTCCATATACTGCCGGGCGGTATACGTGGTGATCATGCTATTGTCACCCAGTACCAGGGAAAAAGGCCCGGCCCAGGTATTGTTACTGCTTTGTAAACCGGTATAGAATGCACCTGCGGATTCCGGTTGTATACCGGCATATCCGTATTGTGAACCAGAGGAGGCTCCGTCAAAACTACAGATCCAGTGAAAAGCAACCGGGTGGATCAGCAGGTCAGCCTCGTCGACCCAGATACGGGCTTCCACATTGGTCAGGGCAGAGCTGCTGTATTCGGCCGTAAGGATAATATCGCCAGGTGCCAGCATATTACCAGCAGCATCAAACTGCCAGCGGGTATGACCTGCATGCGGGCCATAATTATAAAACTGCCGGGTGGTGCGGTCGTAGTAAATATCGGTCTGGTACATCTCAAAATCAAAGTACCGGTTACCGGTGGTGTTTTCAATGGATATGCCACCAAACAGCCACATAGAGTCAGACATATTGGGACCCGCTTTGCGGACATGGATCATCATGTCCAGGATCTCATTTTTATCCGGGATAGACTGCGATACGGGGCAGGACCAGTCAGCAGGACTCATCCCGTTTTTATTGGAACCGGAAGCAAATACCGTTGAGTCATCGCCATGGTAGTCGCGTACAAAATAAGCATCCACCAGCAGACGGTTATTGACCACTGTATAAGGCGGAAAACGCATTGTGCGGTAAAAGGGCAGTTTGCGGCTATTCGGATTACTGGTATAACCGGCGAGCAAAGCCGCCGTACCGGTAGTATCAATAATAAACTGTCCGGGGCCTGGGGTACCCGGCAGCAGGAACCAGTCATCATTACCGGATTGTATCAGTCCATTGAAAAAATTGGACCGCAAATCAGCTTCCACCCCAAAATTT
This sequence comes from uncultured Chitinophaga sp., assembly GCA_964650455.1. Lineage (GTDB taxonomy): Bacteria > Bacteroidota > Bacteroidia > Chitinophagales > Chitinophagaceae > JJ008. The sequence continues at coordinate 27,341 of CAZYTV010000002.1, forward strand.
GCTTTAATGATCGGGAAGGTTATCTGAGCCTGCAGCAGATTGCCGGATAAAACCAGCAGGGTTAATATTCGCAGGAGCGTTTTCACGGGTAGTAGTTTGGTACGGTGTATATAGGGTATTGGGGTTGCTTCCTTAGCTGGAAGCAGGATGCAGGATCAACTAATGGGCCACAATATGCACCGTGGATACATCCGTTGCAGCTACAACTGTATTTCCGTTCATGGCTTTTACCCGGTAAGAAATAAAGCCCGGAGTAACACTTGTATTGGTTACTTTATAAGAACGCAGCCCGGATTCAGGTACCAGCGCAACGGTTTCCCAGTATGCATAAGGATCAGCAGGATCTTCATAGGTTCTTTCCACCACATAGCCGGTAACGCTGCCACCGGTATATCCCCAGGTGGAAGTAATCCCGTCTTTACCCTGGCGGTGAGTTCTGAAAAAATCAAAGCCGGCCAGGTTGGTAACGGTATTCAATCCGTCCTGATGAACCGTTGATGTATTTCCATTATTTGTAAAAGAAGAAGCCGTCACAAAAACGACCAGCAGTGCACATACAATCAGGTTTCTCATGTTGTAAATTTTGAATAAAGTTACACCCTCCGGCATACCAAAACAATGAAATATCCCCTGATTATGCACTTGCAGAAAATGCATAAACGAAGGTAGTAATACGGTCCGGAAGGATGTTTTTTTACGAAAAAGCCTCCCCTTTGCAGGGGAGGCTGGCAGGAATATCCTGCGGTAATAACCAGCTACCGAGTTATTGCTATTATTTTTTAATCACTTTAAAATCCCATTTCCGTTTTCCATCATCCAGGTGCAGCAGGTAAGTACCCGGTGCAAACTGAGCAAGGTTATTGACATTCAGTATACCGCTTCCGGCCGAGGCGCTGATGTCTTTGCGGATGATCAGTTTACCTGAAATATCATACAATGCCAAACGGATATTTTTTGCTTCGGCAAGCGTATACCGGAGCACCAGTGTTTCTGAGAATGGGTTCCCGGCTACGGTAATGTCTTCTTTGGTATTTCTGCGGATCAGTACCACACTTGAATATTCATAAGTGCCGTCGAGGTTGATCATTTTGAGGCGGTAATAAAACGTAAACTGCTGCGATGCATTGATGGGGTCCTGGTGCATATAGGTCACCGCATCGGTGCTGCTGGAAGAGCTGACGCGGGTAATCTCCTGGAAATTCTGTCCGTCAAGGCTCCGCTCGAGTTCATAATGAGAGAGGCTGCTCTCCTGGCTTACTTTCCATTTGATTTCATTATAGGATCCTTTATTCAGGCCTGTAAATTCATTCACCACCACCGGCAGGGTTCCGCTATACATCACGGTTTCAAAAATGCCCTTACCATGTGTGGCCGCACGTACCAGGTTACCGGGAGCCACCACGAGATCCATGACCTGTGTTGCATCCCAGAGACCGTCGTTGAAATCGTACCAGGTGGCACCTGCATTGGTACTGATATAGACACCCAGGTCGTTCCCCGCATAAATGATATTTGTATTGCTGGGGTCGATCAGAATCGCATTGGTCGGTACATCCGGCAGACCGGTAATACCAGTACCACTCCTGTCTTCCCAGGTCGTTCCGCCATCCGTACTCCTGTACACGTGACCTGAACCAAATCCGCCTAAAGTCACCCATACAATATTACTGTTGGTGGGATGTACCGCGATATCCAGTACATAGCGGTTGGGTGTGGGTAAGCCTGCGTAGATATTGGTAAATGGAGTATTGCCGGTTGTAGTCCGGAAGAAGTTGGCAGGTGGTGTATAATAAATATTATCTACATCATTATCATATTGTGCAAACGGGGAGGTGGAAGCATATACCACATTGGCATTACTGGGTGCAACGGCCAGTGCAATAGCCGGCTTACGATATGCGTCAATATAGTTAGCCGCTGTTCCGTATGCATTATTACTGAAAGACACTCCGGCATTGGTACTAACGTGCAGGTTATCGCTTCCCAGGTAAACAATATTGGTATTATTGGAACTCCAGACCAGCGGTGCCATAAACCCGGTACGGGAATCTGCTACTGAACCCCAGTAGTTGGCCACCTGTGTATATGAACCGGCGGAATTGGTAGAGCGGTAGACCGCACGGGCATCCCGGCTGGCCAGTGAAATGGTATTATCATCCGGCTTGATCTGGGCGGGTCCACCGTCACCTCCGATCTCCCTTTTCCAAAGTGACCCGTTATAGACGGCAGTATTATTATCCTGCAATCCGCCCACAATCAGGTTGGCATTGCTGGGTGACTGACCCAGCGGGCCAAAGAATTGTGCGGTGGTCAGGCCACTGTTGCAGGACTGGAAATTAACTCCACCACCGGTGGCTGCGTTGGCATTTAAGGAAAGAAAGATACCCCCGTCTGAAAGGATGTACAGGGAGTCACTGCGACCGGGAACATATTCCATATCATGGATGTCGTCATGCACATAAGTGGCAGATCCTTCCTGGCCGCCCAGTGGTATATAAGAATCCATGGTGGCAGATCCGGCAGCTACTGTAGAGGCCGTACCTGTAGTACCGGCAATGGCCATCCTCTTTTTGGTGGATGCGCCCATCACGAATACCCGGTTGACATTGTTCGGATCTACTGCTGCCGCATGAGCAAACCAGTACTGCCACTGGGCATGACCGGTATTGGTAATACCAGACCAGTTTACTCCCTGGTCAGTTGACCGGTACAATTCAGTGGTGGAGGAACTGGAAACACCGATACTGGCGAATAACGTATTTGACCCGGTATGCACATCAAAATTGATAAATCCATTAAAGCTGGCAGGCAGTCCGGCAGTAATCTTGGCAAAGGTTGTCCCCCCATTGGTACTACGATAAATTCCTTTCAGGGTGTTTCCAAGATTACCCACGGCAATCACTACCTGGTTTACATTGGCAGGATTTACATATACATCCGATACATAAGTAATACTATAAAGTTTGGTGGTTATGCCCGTGGAATTATCATAACGGTATAAACCATCTGTGGCAGCGATCATCACCCAATCACTGTTGGTGGGGTGAATGCGGATCTTCTGGATACCAAATAACTCAGAAGTGTTCTTTGTATAAACCTGGCTCCAGGTAGCACCGGCATTGGTACTGCGGAGTAAACCAATTCCGTAGGTTCCCCTGGTTTTCCAGACATTATAACCCGTATTGCCCGGATTGGGTGTAGCACCGGTGGAGTCCACCCGGTATACTTCACCCGTACCTGCATAAATAATATTGGTATCTGAAGGATGATAAGCCATGGTCGGCACACCCAGTACCGGCAGATTGGTTTCCACCGGAGTCCAGGCATTCAGCCCTACCCCACCGGTATAGGATTTCCAGATACCACCACTGGCGGATCCGGCAAACAGCGAAGTGCGTTTTACAGGATTGATAGCCAGCGAAAGCATCCGGCCACCCAGGGTTTTGGGTCCGAGAGAATTCCAGGCCCCTAAAGTTAAGCGGGATGTTCCGGCACCGCGGGTAGCGGTATTATACTCTTTCATTTTGACAGCATGGTTCCAGGCTGCCATATACTTGTGATTGATATTCTCTGGCTCGGGGAAGGCTCTTCCCCACCACCACATATTCATTTGCTTTCCTGCACCGGAAAGGCGGTCCGGTTTTTTTTTGATACCGGTACCGGCATCGCCGGATTGGGCATCCTGAATGTTCTGGTTTAACAAAAAGGTTCCTGCAATCAGAGCGGCAAATAGGAACATTGCCGGCAGGCTTAAAAAGCTGCTACTTGGTTTTTTCATCGTATTGGATTTGGTAGAGGTTATTAAAAGCAGAGATTGGTTATTTATATCACTGCTTTCTTCCGAAAGATTTTATTTACTGACAATAATTTTTTTGTAAATCACTTCACCATTTGCCTCCATCCTGGCCATATAGGTTCCGCTGGCCATTCCATCGGGGAACTGAAGGGTGATATGGTTGGATCCGGCCGTTACCGGTTGTTTATGAGAAAGCACAGACCTGCCCTGCATGGACAACAGCGTAATATTCATTTCTCCGGAAACAATGGCACTGAAACCAATCACCACATGGTCTTTGGCCGGATTGGGTGCTACAACTATATCCGCCGGAATCAATTTGAAAGAAACGGATTTCACAGCACTGAATCGGTTCATTCCCACTGATTCCACAATGCGAAGCCGGTAGAATGACTGCCCAGGCAAAGGAAACTGATCGGTGATGGCATAACTGAATACTCCGTTCTCTCCTCTGGCGGTAACCGTATCAAGGGCAACCCAGGCAATATTATCCTGGCTTCTCTCCACTACATAAGCATAGATACCGGTTTCTTCCGCAGATTTCCAATCCAGATTCACTGTTTTATCCTGGCGTTTTACATCGAAGGTCATCAGCTTGGTAGCCAGCGGGAAATTATCCACTAATACCAGGTAATCCTCCACTTCACCATTGGTAAAATAGCCCGTTGGATGTGCGGTGGTCATACCAGCAGCCGCAGCCGTGATCCGGACACGGAGATAAGTGGATTGCCCGTTTACAAAAGGATTGGGTGTAGACGCCCAGGCTAACCAGAAATTTTGTGCGGAAGCAGATGAAGGAACAGTAATTGGCGTATTCGCTTCACTGGCATCAAAAACACCGTTTCCATTATAGTCAAGCCAGGCAATAAGCGTGGCATTGGCTCCGCTGTTATTATAGGCAGATACCTGTGTTACATAGCCACCGCCACCGGGAGGTAAAATGGATACAGTTCCAATACCATCATCCGTATCGTCCGTGCCGGCTGTACCTCTTTTCCAGTATTCATAATCCCATGCAGCACCTAAACGGATATTATCAGACCGTTCATGCACGGCCGGACTTTGCGTGGCCGGTGTTGCATACGGGTCATAAGTGGCCGGTGCATCCCCGAAATCGCATTTGGGACGGAAGGGATCTGAACCATCACCCGAACCGCCAGGCCAGGCCGGACCTGAGGTTACCGCAATATTGGTAGCAGCACCAATGGTGCCGTTTTCGTTATATATACCCACAACAGAAGTTGTACCGGTAGAAGGCCTGAAATAATATAAATCACCGGCCCAGGTCATGGAGGCCTGTCCGCTGTAAAGAGTTGTTCCCGGATTAGTGTATAAAGCATCTAAATTTCCGGTCATCATATTATAATGGTGAAACTTGCTCTGTGCATAGTTCATGCATGAACCGCCACAGCTATTTCTGGCGGTATTGAAATCAAACACCATTCCATCCCGGATGATAAAATCACCCCAGTCGTGCGTGGATGTGGTTGCCCCATTTAAACCGGCATCTACGGCAAACACCTGGCAGGCACTGACCGGGTTATTACTGCCATCAAAATCAATTCTCCAGATGATGGTTTCACGGGTGCGCAGCGTACCGCCGCTGCCCTGTGTACCTCCTTCGATTCCAAAATAGAGTGAGCCGTTATAGAATGCACAACCAGCAGATTCCACACCTGAGTTAAACGTGGGAATATTCAACGGAGCGGCAGAGATATCCGCAACAATTACACTACTTGTTTCTGTGTTATAATTATAACGTTTAATCTGTTTATTATTGGCATCCACAGCTACATTTTCTGTGATATAATAAAGAAACCGGTTATACGGATCATAACCAAATGAGTTGACATAGGTTTTTGCCGCATCGGTAAATAAAGAGCGGGTATTACCGGTGGCCGGGTCTACATAGTAACAGGTATTGTTATCCGGTGTGACCAGGAAATAATCCGGTTGTGTTTGTGTCGGTCCCCAGAAAGGCTGGTTATTCGCCCCCTGGTGCCAGTTCGTGGGAAAACTGCCGCTCACGCAGGCATTGATATCTGACATCCAGATAACCGCATCCGTTCCCACTAAGGTAACCGTAATGGTAATTGAATTCACCAAGCCAGGTACTGTAATGGTAGCAGCCCCGGTATTTACGTTATTGGCAACAGCAGCAACAGTGGCAGTAAGGGTACGGGCCAGTGGTAAAGCACCAACGGTGAGAATAGACCCTGCATAAGTAGCCGCATTCACCGTTGTGGCCACACCGAGGTTATTGGTGGCCGTAATTGTATAAACAGCTCCCCCGTCAATATCATACAAAGTAAAATTGGGTCCTGAAACGGGACTGGCGAAAGTCAGTGTAATTGTCTGGGCAACCGCCGTAGGATTGTATTGTACATCCTGCCCGGTATAACCGGCCGCTTCCCCGGTATGTAATGCGTTCTCCACACTGGCTCCAACACCCGGGGCCACTATGGCCGCATTGCTGGTAGCAATGGTCATGGTGGTGGTTCCAATCGAAAATCTCTGTGTTTGTTCCCTTGCATCAGTGATATAATTCGCATATGGGGTTGCACTTCCGCCACCGCTGTTCCAGTAATAATCCAGATTATCCCAGTTGACCTGGGCTTGTGTATACCCTCCGGGACACTGTGCATTTAACAGGTTTCCCGCAGAAGAACTGATAATTGCAAGCGCAATTATTAAAGGGTGGAACTTTTTCATGATACAGATTTTGGCTCTGGTTTTCAAGTATTGGATAATGATTGGGAAAAATAGTACTGATCACTTAGTTACAAAAAAATTACACTTAATCAGCCTACTACTTTCCGCATGCTAAATTGAGAGTTATTACTTAAAAACAGAAGCCTATCGTAGGTTTTCATCTACAGATCAGGTACTAATTCAATATTTAGAAGGGAATTTTACGATTTCCATTTCCGGATAGAACGTGAAAACACTTAGACTAAATAAAAAAACCCGCTTTTGCGGGCTTAAATAAAATTGGAGGCAGAAAATTAAAGTTAACGCTACTTAATTTTTGTGAATTTTTCCGTGAGCAGTTCTCCCCCGGCCATCATACGCAAAATATACATGCCATCCGGGAGTTTTACGGTATCGTTGATCTGAAGGGTATTGTTTCCTTTTATCAGATGATAATAGCCCCGGAACAGTATTTGTCCGTTCAGATCAGCGATCAGCAAGACTGCGGGCATCGCAGCGGGCATGTATACATTTAATTGTATCTCTTCTTTAACCGGATTTGGAATCATCTTTATCCGGGCAATTTCATGGGCATTCAGACTGACTGAAATGATCCCTGACAAAATCGTTTTCCCTGATTTCATGACTGTTTTTACCCGGTAAAACAATACCGGGATCCTTAATCCAGCCAGGTCATCGGTGCCCCCGTATTTTTCATTATCATGAATGACAGGCCTTGCATTCACCTGCATTACTGCATCAAACCGGACCCTGTCGGTACTTCTTTCAATGATAAAATAATCGGGCTCCTGGCTGCAGCTCACTGTCCAGATGAGCTCCACTTTATTTTCCTGCAAATGACCCTGGAAACGAATCTCTTCGCCATTCAGCAAATAAGGAATACAACGCCAGTCCCGTTCAAAGGGACATCCAAATGCCACCGGTGTACGCTGTACGGTGCAGATGGATCCGGGGGTGGGGTCGCCACTGGTGGTACCGCCATTACCCATATATGCGGATGTGGCCTCCGCACTGCTGTTATTATTATCAAAGCGGTTATCCAGTCCGTCATCATCCGTATCCAGTCCGGTCAAGCTCACCAGGTCATCGGCCATCCCATTAAAGTTCAGGTCATTCCCTTCAATGATATCAACGAGTCCGTCCCCGTCTGTATCGCTATCAAGATAGTCCGGCACTGTATCACCATCCAGGTCCACCGGGTGAATACCATCTCCGCCAAAACCAGCATAATTATCATAGCTATTATCGATTCCATCTCCATCTGTATCAGCAGCGGCTGGCAGAATGTATCCAATAGTGGTCAGTCCTTCCACATTATCCGGTATTCCGTCATTATCTGCATCAATATCATACGGGTTGGCATGACCTGCTGCATCGGTATCCGGTAAAAGGAGTGAACCCTGTAAGGCAAGAATAATATTTCTGCCATCTGCATTGACCGCTCCATCCACTCGTCCATCCCAGTTACCATCCAGGAATCCCGCTTCCTGCACATCGGTGATTCCATCCCCGTCACTATCGGGGTCATAAGGATTAGGTTTGCTGTCCCCATCCATATTTTTATACGGCCAGTTGTCGCAACGCCCGTCGTTATTCGCATCCGCACCGGTACGAAGCAGGGAAGCCGCGCCATTTTCCGTTATTGTATCATTCCCCACATCTGCATCCAGCATGTCCGCATAACCGTCACCGTCAGTATCCGCATACACACTCACCAGTCCGCTGTTCGCCGCATCAGTTCCCCAGGCTTCAATTATATCCGGAATACCATCATTATCACTGTCGAGATCCAGATAGTTGGGATACCCGTCTCCATCTGTATCCAATGCTCCCAACCCGGTGGATGAACCGCTTACGCCGGTATTATTTGCATCGGCATTCTGGGAAAAGCCATCATTATCCGTATCCGTATAATTATCGATACGCCCGTCTCCATTAGCATCCACCCCAAAACTCTCCACCGTATCCGGAATACCATCATTATCACTGTCCAGGTCGAGGTGGTTGGGAATGCCATCGAGGTCTTTATCCATGGTATCATTGACCCCATCCCCGTTGCTGTCAGTATATCCAGGAAAATCCGGGTCATAGAAATTGGGTACCCCGTCATTATCGGAATCGGCACTGGGATCAAAGTTATCATTGAAACCATCGGCATTATTATCGGTAAACGCGGGATAACCGGCATCATTCCAGTTGGGTAACCCATCACTGTCATGATCCTGCAGGGCAAGCGGGTTATTCAATTCAAGATAATCGGGCAGACCATCATTATCATCATCAATATCCGGACAGGCCGTGATATAAATATTAAGACTGATCGTATCATCACAGGAACCGGGACCATCGTACCAGGCATAGATCACACGGGTCAGTAATACCGGGATTGCCGGATCATAGGCCGTAGCACCAGTGAAAGGGAAGGCGGTGAAAAAACGATACCCACCATATCGGGCTACGGGTATGGTAACGGAAACAGCCGGACAATTATTCGTGAGGATTGTATCGCCCAGCGGCATACAACTACCGGTGATGCTGTTGAGCACCGGCCCTTGTATTTCACAACCACTGACGGATGTACCACTGGAATCATATAAAGCAATTCCGGAAAGCTTACCGAGGTAATCAATCCTGGCACTGTTGCTCAGCGAATTATTACAGGTAACCAATGCACAGGAGGAGGGCGTATACACATCAAACGTGATATAGCCGGTTATGCCTGTGGCCAGTTCCCCCCCGGCAGAGCCGTTTGCACCGGTGCCGAGCCGGAATAGTACCCGGTTATTGGTAACATCATAATCTGCCTGATCATCGGTCAACGCATCCGTTTTTGTTACCCCGTTAATGATCAGACTGCCCGGAACATAGGTGGTACCCGCCGGAATATTATCATAAATAATTGTGTTGGTACTGGCATCATTCCCGTGATTTTCATAATCCACCCGGTAACGAAGTACATCACCTGGCTGGAGGGTACCTCCATTCACATCCGTTGAACTTTTAAGCATGGAAAAACTGGGTGTATACTGGGAGATAGCGGTAGTGGCCACCTGTAACATATAGTTTTCAGAAGGCGAACTGAAACGAATGCTGGCCGAACTCTGGCTATTCCCCAATACAACATTCAACGCATTGGGAACAATCAGTATATCTGCATCATACCCCAGTGTATTCTGGTGGGCGGGATTCCGGGTGGTCACCACCGCACCATACCTGGAGATGGTACTGTTCCACATATCATTCAGATTGGCGGTGGCATTGGGTGTAAGACTGGTATATGAGCCAATGAGCGGATTGGAGTTTTGCTTGAAAGAATATTCATCCGTTGACACCCGGTCACCATCAAAAACCACGGCACCCAGTTCACAACTGACCGGGCCGGAAGGCGGTGTTAAAAATCCGGAAATCGGAATATGCAGGGCCGGGTCACCACCGTTCATGATCGCCGAGCCATCAAACACGGACAGGTTCCGGACAATGGTTGCCGGATCCGAATAAGCAATCACAATGGTCCAGCCACCTGCGGTATTGACAATACCCGCCGGGCTGCAGACATTCGCGACGGTATAAGTTCCGTTTGGACTGCTGGCATTGACCAGTGCTGTGATATCAACAAAACCACGGTAACCAGTATGCGGCAGACCGGGAACCAGTGTTCCATTATGGTAATCTGTTTGTGTGGAAGTTAAGTCTGTAAAAGCGGGCGCACCGGGCAGTTTCAGTTTTACGGCCGTTTCACCAGTAATCCAGGCTGTATTGGTTCCATCGGTACCCTGGGTGGCACCCCAGTACAGACCGGCAAATAATACCTGTGAACAGGAAGGCAGTGACAAATCCGCTGAAGAGGAGTTAAAGATCAGTGGATCCACGCCGGTCAGTTCAAGATTAAACGAAAGATCGGAGCTACTGGCATTGGCCTGGTGCATTTCAACGGCAATATCATTATTACCCGCACTGAAAAAAGTAGTGGCAATGGTAAAGCTGATCACGGCATCTTCAATAGCGGAGGAGGCAACGGTTCCATAAACCGGTACTCCGGCGGGCATATTATTTCGTCCCACTTCCACTCCATTTACATAAACCACAAACCCATCATCCCGTTCCACATTAAAACGAAAAGCCCCGTATGCGGAAGGGTTTACGATATTGATGGTTTTGCGGAAGTAACTGGTAATATATTTATTGCCGGTGGGTGCACAGAGTGTGCCCCCTCCCCCGGAAGGAATACAAGTGGCTTCGTCACCGTCACCATACCCCAGTTCACCGTTGCCGGATAACCAGGCCGCATCATTATACCCCAGGTTTTTCCAGGTACCGGCCGGTGCGGCACCTGTGGAATAATATTTCCAGGAAGCTCCATAAGGAATCAATGACGTACCGGAGATATTTATATTCGCACCGGCATTCCCGTTATTCACCGCCGTACCGCCCGGAGGTGCTTCTGTAGTATTCACCCCAGAAGACGTAATGATATTATTGGCAACAAATGTGATATTCCCTTTTACAGATGCATTATAATACCGGGGCGTAAAGGTTCTGAGTACCTGGGCGGACACCCGGGTACTGCAGGCACCTGCCAGCAGAAATAATATTATAATGACTTGCTTCATAATTATTTTATTGCACTACTACCTTTTGCTGAACAGCTTCCCCGCGGTTGTTTCGCAACTCACAGATATACACACCGGAGCTCATCGTATATTCTTTACGGGTGGTTCCTTTCTGCAGATGTAGCTCCTCGTTCCTGATTTTATTCCCGGTAACAGAATAAATAGCAAGACTGAACTGATCATCATTCGCCGTACTGCATTCCAGCAGTATTTTACCTGCAATTCCGGACAACATTTTTATATCAAAGCCGGTCAATGAACGATCATCCACCCGTTTAATACCAAAATAGGCGGGGGCCGTACCGGGGCCGGTCACCGAGAGCCGGTAAAAAGCGGTACCCCTCAACGGTTGCTGATCTGTGTACTGCCAGGTCTGTTCTGCTGGCAAAGGATCAGCATCCAGGGTACCCAATGGAGTAAAGTCGCGCCCGTTGGCCGAGCGTTCGATCACAAACCGTTCAGCGGTTTGCGCAATAATAGCTGTCCAGCTAAGCCGTACACCGGCATCAACCCGGATGGCATCAAAAGCCATCAGCTTAACCGGTAATGTACTGGAAGTGGTAACATTGAACTGATCCGATATACAACCATATTCATCCTCCACTGTATAATTCGTAATGGCGTTGATGGGTGGTGTAACGGTAATGGAACGAGTGGTTGCCACAGTACTCCAACTGTAATTGCCGGGCCAGGAGGCGGTCAGCATTTTTGACGAACCGTTTGAGATGGTATAATTCGTGGTTTTATTGACATCTTTAATAATTGTAAACTGGTCAAAAATGGTTCCATTGCGCCGCAGCAATTTTCCATCCAGGCGATTGTCCTCCACTTCAAAATAAAAAACACCCCCGTCATTCAGCGCATAGGGCATCGGCCCGGTGGCAAAACCGGTATTCATGGTGCCACTGGCGCCTGCTGAACCGGATACCACATACACCGTACCGTGGTTGGCCGGGGCAGAATTATATACATAAGGACAGGTGGCATTACTGGTATAGGTGGCACTGGAACTGCTGACCGCATGGGTGCCCGCATTAAAGGAAGCCCATGAACCGGTATAGTTTTTAACGAGATACCCTCTTTCATAATTATGACTGTGCCCGCAAACGATCATATCCACGCCACGGGTTTCCAGGAAACTGATAAAATTCTGACGGATGTTCACGAGGTCAGATTCTGCATCAGAGTTGTGACTGCCCTTTGTATAGGGAGGGTGGTGCCAGTAAGCGATGGTCCATTTCCTGGTATTGGCAGCCAGGTCATTGGTCAGCCATGTTTTGAGGGCACTGCCTCCGGCGGTTTCGATACTGGTACCATCACTCTCTATACCATAAGAATCCAGGGAGAGAAAGTGAATATTGCCTATATCAAAAGAGTAGAAATTCTGTTTATTGGAAGCCACCCCACCCGACTCCCCGCTTTGGGGAACGGTAAAGCTGTTATGGTAGGCCATATTCCGTAAGGTCTTGTTGGCGGCACTGTTTCCATAATCATGATTGCCCGGAGAGGGATAGAGTTTATGATTCTTCAGCATATTGCTGCTATAGATATTAAAAAAGTTGGCAGTGAATTCTGCATCCGTACCCGAATTGTAGGCATTATCACCCAATAGCAGCCAGGCATCCGCCGCATCAATGCTGTTCGTGGAGAGATAGTTCAGGTAATTGGCGAGGTTCTCATCCTGGTAAGCAATATTTCCCCGGCCACAATCCCCGAATGCAATGACCCGGATCTTTCGGGTGGTATTGGGTGCCGGCAAAGTGGTAAAAAACTGGTTGGCATCCGGCAATTGAGAAGCGGTTGAGTTACCGATCCGGTAATAGTATTTTGTGTCTGTAGACAAACCGGTTACCCGTACAACATGTTCGGTTACATTACTGGCATCATTCACGACTATCGGGTAAGTGCCATATACGGTTCCTACTTCAACTTTGGAATTTTGTGTTGCGGATGTTCTCCAGCGGATGGTAATGGCATCCTGGCTGCCGGATTGCAGGTATGGCCCGCGACTGAGACCTGCTGAGAAAGCATCATTGCCCAGTAACTGCAGGTTAAAGGAAATGTCACTGCTGGAAGAAACCGGTGGTGACCCGGAAACACTGGCCTGGTGTACTTCAACAGCAATGGTATTACTGCCCGCAACGAAAGCAGAGGTAGCCACTGTAAAACTGACAATGGCATCTTCCACTGCACTGGTAGCGGGTGTACCATAACTTACCGCACCAGCCGCAATATTCTCTCTGGACACTTCCACACCATTCACATACACGACAAAACCATCGTCCCGGTCAATATTGAAACTAAAATTGGTATACACGGTAGGGTCAGGAATATTCACCACTTTCCTGAAATAATATGCGGGCCATTTATTTCCGGTGGGTAAGCAGAGTGTTCCGGCCACCGGGCTGGCAGCAGGAATACAAGTGGATTCATCTCCATCCCCATAACCCAGTTCCCCGTTACCCGAGGGCCAGGCCGCATCATTATAAGCTACGGTTTGCCAGTTCGTTTGAAAATTAGCCTGGGTATTGGCCCAGTATTTCCAGGAACTGCCATATGGAATTACAGAAACCTGTGCATAGATGGAAGAAGAAAATAATAAAAAAAACAGCAGGCAGGAAAAGGTACAGGTGGTTTTCAAGGGTAAAGTTTTTATTAGTTTCGGACAGGACTTTTGCAACTATAAAACTCGTTCAATTGTGTATCATCCGCAATCGGTATTAATACTAAATATTCCTAAAGAAAATGCCTGCTGCCGCTAAACAGTTACCCTTACTTTTCATCCGGTGCTGAATTATCTAAAACCGGTTCAGGCAAAATCCTAAAGCTCCGCATCGGCGGCAGAGCTATATATAAGAAGATCAGCCTGAATGATTTCAATCCTTTTAAAAATCGTACTTTTATCCACTAAGCACAGACAACTATGAATATAAATAAACCTGTAATCGGCATTTCCTGCGGCGATGTGAATGGAATCGGGATAGAGCTGATCATTAAGACTTTTGCTGATAACCGGATCCTGGAACATTGTACCCCCGTGATATTTGCCTCCAATAAAGTGATCAATTTTTACCGGAAAACAATGCCGGAAATGAACCTGAATTTCAGCACGATTAAGGAATTCAACCGGATCAACCATAAACAGGTCAACCTGTTTAACTGCTGGGAAGAAGATATCCAGGTGACTCCCGGCCAGTTAACCGAAGTGGGAGGCAAATACGCGGTTCTTTCCCTGCAAACAGCAGTTGCCGCCCTGAAACAAAAACAAATTGACGGCCTGGTTACCGCCCCTGTTCATAAAAAGAATATTCAATCAGCCGAATTCAACTTTACCGGTCACACTCCTTATCTCAAACAGATGTTTGGCGTGAATGATGTGGTCATGATGCTTTGTGCCGGCGATTTCCGGGTAGCCCTGGTCACCGAACATGTACCGGTGGGTGAAGTGGCGAAACATATTACCAAAGAAAAAATTCTCAGTAAACTCTATCTTATCAACCAAAGCCTGCAGAAAGATTTTGGGATTGAAAAACCGAAAATTGCGGTACTGGGGCTGAATCCCCATGCCGGGGATGAAGGACTGATCGGGAATGAAGAGGAGACGATCATTAAGCCGGCCATCAAAGAAGCTAAAAACAACAATATGCTGGTGGTGGGCCCTTACAGTGCCGATGCCTTTTTTGCCCGTCGCAGTTTCGAACGTTTTGATGCGGTGCTGGCCATGTATCACGACCAGGGTTTAATTCCTTTTAAAACCCTGGCTACCGGAGAGGGTGTTAATTTTACAGCAGGTCTGCCGGAGGTACGTACTTCCCCGGATCATGGTGTGGCTTTTGATATTGCGGGTAAAGACAAGGCAGATAATTCCTCTTTCCTGACCGCCATCTTTGAATGTATTGATATTATCAACCGGAGAAATGGTTTTCTCGAAAGCCGGAAAAACCCATTACGGAAAATGACCCCGTCCATCCTGGCAAATGCCAAAGACGAGATCATTGAAGAATAGGATCAGTTGAAAACGGTATCAGCAACCCCTTTATTGATTTCATAGGAAGAGTAGGCAATTTCCACTTTACCTTTCTGATTTTTTGCATCACGGGCAGGTGCTTTTCCGGTACCATTATCATAATCGATGGTCACTCCTTTCGGTAATTTATAATCCCGGGTATTGAAACTCAGTTCCACATTATCCGGCAGCCCCCAGTCGGCGTATTTTTTATACGTCATCAGTAATTCGTAAGTGCCGTTTTCCCGGGTACTGATCACTGATTTGATCATCAGCAGCCTGGTTTCATCAATGTAGAGAGTAGCCCGTGTAATATTCTCCTCATCACTGAGCGGAAAAATCTTGATGACCTTACAGGTGATATTTCCGATTTTCTCCGTACCGGATTCCACGGCTTCAAAATCAGACAGACCCAGTACATTATTCATATTCACATTCGCGGAACCTTTCGGAATAAAGGAGATACCGCTTTCATTTTTGATCTTCAGTTTATCCGGCTTTTTATAATATACTTTAACTGTAGCCACCGGTGCCTTTATAAAAATGACATTGGTCTTCATCTTTCCGGTAGCGGTATAATCATTTACTTGATCATATTTGGCCTTTACCTGCTGCAGCAGTTCTTTGGCCGCCTGGGCTGGAGCCAGTACCGTAATACAACAGGCTGTGATCAGTAAGAAGAGTCGTTGTTTCATAAAAGGGTATTAACTGAGAATATCTTTTTTATTAAAGGAACGGATACTGATCGCCAGGAAAAGCACAATATACCCGGCCAGGATCAGTCCGCTCCGGACCAGGGCGGCCGGATTTTCCACCGAGCCTGTTATTGTAGCCCCTTCTGCATTTTTATCGACATAGAAAAAACCTTTCCAACCCAGCATGTGGGTGGTAAAGGACCAGGGGTTAATGGTTTCCTCAAATACAGGCACCTGTAATTGCTGTACAATGGTAAATACAATAACCACACAAACCGTGGCCACAATCGGTCCGAGTGAGTTTTCAGAAAACACGGAGAACATCAGTGCCATAGACGCAATGGTGGTAAGGGCAAGAGCGGCAAAAATGAAGGCGGCAAAAAAGCGCCAGATCACATCCCCGGATTTCATGATGTGCATATCCGTTTCCTTAAAAACCACCAGGTCTTCTGTACCAAAAATCAGTATGCTGCCCAGTAAGGCAAATAAGGCCATGCAGGCCAGTAATAAAATAACATAGACGGTGCTGGCCCAGAATTTGGCCATGATCAGTTGGGTGCGGGTTACTGGTTTACCAGCCAGGAGGCGCAGGGTACCCAGGCTCGCTTCCCCGGAGATCATATCCCCGGCAATAAGTGCCACGAGGAGAGGAACATGTATCAGGATCATGTGCAGTACGGCCACACAGACGAAATAGCCATTGAGTATTTTTTCATACGGAATATCAAAGGTATCAGCCTGGCTGTCGGTATAGAACTGAACAAAATCTTTCCCGTTTACCTTCAGGGCAAACTGCACCAGTAAAATGATCACCGCAATAGCGCCAAATGCAATAAAGGTCCGGGGCCTTTTGAAGATCTTGTATAATTCTATTTTCAGCAGCTCTGTAAACATCTACACCTTGGTTAATGATAAAAAATAATCTTCGAGCGAATTCATGGGCCGGAGGCTTTGTACCGGGATACCTTTCTCCACCAGCAGCCGGTTGAGCGAAGGAATCTCTTTCCGGTTACATTCAAAACGGATCGTTCCCTTTACCGGCTCTTTCAGTGCATGTTGCCAGCTGGTTTCTTTCAGGATAGTCATGGCAGCATTCAGGTCCGGTGTTACCAGTTCCACGACAGACTTTTCCGGATCAAGCAATTCACTGACCGGGCCTTCCACTACCTTCTCTCCCTTGTGAATGATCAGCATATTATCCGCCACCATTTCCATTTCGCCGAGTAAATGCGATGAAACAAGCAGTGTTTTTCCGAGGTCACGGCTGAGATGCCCGATCAGTTGCCGCATATCGGCAATTCCCTGAGGGTCCAGTCCGTTTGTGGGTTCATCCAGAATAATCAGTCCCGGATTATGAACGAGGGCACAGGCCAGCCCCAACCGTTGCTTCATCCCCTGCGAATACGTTTTAACCTTACTGCCGGCTCTTTCCGCCAGTCCCACCAGGGCCAATTGATCCATGACCTGTTTATCAGAAGCTTTCACCCCGCTCAGCCGGGAAAAAATGCGGATATTCTCTTTTGCGCTGAGGTATTTGTATAAATCCGGTTTCTCTATAATAGCACCGGTTTGCCGGAGTATTTCTTTGCGGTGTTTCCGGAGATCCATGCCGAATATTTCGATCTCCCCTCCTGTTGGTTCAATCAATGTCATCAGCATCCGGATGGTGGTCGACTTACCGGCCCCGTTTTGTCCCAGGAAACCATAAACCTGTCCAGCTCCTACGCTGAACGATAAATGGCTGACTGCCTTTATTTCTCCAAAATCTTTACTTAGGTCCCTGACCTGGATAACCTGGTTCATTACTGATAGTTAACGGGCAAATGTATTAAAGGTTCACCCCTGCAAATGAAGTATTTACCTTTTATTTCAAAATATTTATCTAAAAATACTTGCAATTATTACGTACAAGGATTAGGTTTGTTTGCGATTCGGAAAACCACATTTAACCACGTAAAACTACGATACTCGTCCGTACCCGGGCCACCATCCACTCAACTTCCGGGAAGGCCGTTTAAAGCAGGGACTACCGTTAATTCACCCGAAGCATCCAATATTTCTGTGGGCTAACAAATGAATTTAAAAGCCTGAGAAATGTCAATTAAAGTGTTATCCGTTTTTGCCCTTTTCCTGCAGTTGTCCGTCACAGCACAGGACCTTACATTTCATGCAAACCCTTTTACAAGCACCACCACCACCATTTCTGTTGTTCCGCATGTAGCAGCGTTCAAAGCCATTGTGGCAAATCAGAAAATCCAGCTCCTCTGGAAAGCGGAAGAGAACCAGTCTGTCAACCTGTTTGAAGTGGAAAAAAGCATAGACGGTATGAACTTTACTACGGCAGCCCTGGTATTCGGTACCGATAAAGCATCGGCAGAAGAGTACCTGTATTTTGAAAAAAGTACCGGCAAAAAAATCACTTACCGGGTGAAGATCATCAGTAAGGATAAACAGGTGTATTACTCATCCACCGTGACAGCCGGGTAACCGGATCAACCATTAACTGCAAACCATGAAACAAAAAATAAATAAAGCGTTGAAAGAGCAGGCCGACCGTTTGAAGAAAGCGGTGGATCGCCTGCTGAATATTCCTGCTAAAAAAACACCGGAGTTTGCCCTGCAACCCATCCGGAATCATAACCGGCTGCACCGGTAATATAAATTTTTCATACACTTAGAGTATCCAAAAGAGATGAGGCCCTTTTTCTAAAGGGCCTTCTCGTTTTATATTGAAAATTGAGCATTGATAACTGAACATTGAACATTAGATTCTCTAAGAAGCAAAATGCTCAATATTCAATGTTCAAATATCAATTTTCATTACCCCTTCCCCAAATAACTCTGCAGATTCACCACATACTCCTCAAATGCCTTGATACCCTGTGCTGTAATATGGCAGGTGGTCTGCGGGTAATTATCCCTGAATTGTTTGACCACCTCTATATAGCCGGCTTCTTTCAATTTCTGAATCTGCACACTGAGGTTTCCGGCGGTGGCATGGGTCTTGTCTTTAATAAAAGTAAACTCCGCCTCCTTTACACTGATCAGCAGTGACATCACGGCCAGCCGTAGTTGCGAATGCAATATGGGATCGAGGTCTTTAAACATGTTGATGTGCTAACTCCATTTTTGCTTTGCGGTATCTTTTTTCCAGGATCAGCCCGGGGATCAACCAGGCAAAAACGGCCGATATGGCGGTAAGGACCAGGTCGGCTTTTACCGGGGTATAAATCGTGACGATACAACTCACCCAGCACACCAGTCCGCCCCAGAACATAGGTTTAAATTTCATACTGGTACCCGTTATAAATGTGGGCAACCCGTAAAGCATCAGGAAAAAAGCAGCGGAATACTCATAAAAACTGAAGGCAGGCGCATGTCCGGCCAGCAGACGGTACTCTTCCATCAGTGGCCGCAAGTTGGCAAAGACACTATTCAATACATAAGAAAGCAGGAAAATAGTGATGCCAAACGATATCCAGATATTGTCAATAAAATTGTCGCCATACGCTTTTACGCGGCTTTCTCTTTTTTCTTTTATAGAAAAATAAATAGTGGGTATAATGGCCACTACGGTCAGCAGGTATATATCGAATGGCATCCTGAAATCAAAATGTATTTCGGCGAGCCGGACCATGGAGCACACCACTATTACACAACCCCACATGATAGAGGTGAGCCCGGTGCTGTGGTTCACATCTTTGGCTTTATTGATCATCTGGGTGATCAGTTCCAGGCTTTCCTTTTCTGTCAGTTGTTTTTCGGGTTCACGCATACGATACTTTTTGGGGTAAGCGGGTTTCATTCAACCCCGCAGTATAAATAGTAAAAACCGGCAGTGGTGCTGCCGGCCGATAAGATATATATTATTTACAACCAGCAGCCTCTTTTTCACATACTTGTTGGCCCCAACTGGGATGCAGTTCTGATACGGGTTTAAATGCCGCATATAACTCCAGTGCTTTTTCCAGCAAGGGTTTGGCCGTACCACATCCGCCTCCAAATTGTTCCGGTGTATTTTTCAGTGACACTCCGCTGAACCAGTAAGGCCGCGGATTCGACGGATCCTGGGTCATGGCATCCTGGCTGAATTCCTGGATCTTCTGACCATATTGCATCCAGCGCTGCATCGGGTTCACCAGCATACGAAGGGAGGTATTCATCGCTTTCAGCAGGCTGAGCTCACTGTTTTTCTGCTCAATGGCTTCTGCTTTGGCGATCAACTGATCCACCTTATCCGCCACCACATCATTATTCGCCACTTCATTTTTGATAAAAGCAACAGTAACATGGCAATAAGCTGCATAATAATACGGCAGCCACTGTGTTTTCTCAGCATCTCCTATACGTTCAAAAGTCGCGGCAATATCATTCAGCCGGGAGGCTTCGTTTTTACTGAGGGCGCTGTCGATCTCGGCTATATTCTTTTTCATGGCACCGGTAAATTTTTCGCTCTGTGAAAAAACAGGCTGCAGGAGGATGGCGGTAAATGCCAGCAGGATCATCTTTTTCATACTATTCTGTTTAAGTTGTTTTTTTAGATTATTGATTAAAGTGCATTGTCGATTACTTCATTGCTGCGGTCAATACCAAAACTGATAAAGGCCCCGATATACACAAACATGCGGGATGTCGGTACGATCGCTTCTTTTCTTGCCCCGCTGTATGAGTATTGATAGCCATAGGTTTGTTTGATATTAAAAATATTACTTACCTGAAAAACATATACGGCAAATGATTTTGCATCTTTCTTTCCTATGGAGGGCAGGTAATTGAGCGCAAAACTCACATTGTGAAAGTCAGGAATGGTACCCCGGTCGGTGAATTTATATGCTGAACCATCATACCGGATATTATAATAAGGCCGGCCGCTGCTGTAATTATAAGACAGGTTGAAATTTGTTTTCAGCTTCTGTACAAATTTTTTGGCCACGATGGAGCCATTATGTTTCGCGGCAAAATTGGGGGTGATCGCAAAAGGAAAATTCAGGAAATCACGTTTGGTATCGAGGTACGAATAGGATATCCAGTAATCAAAGTTTTTAATGGTACGTTTATCTCTCCAGAAAATCTCGATCCCCTTTGCCTCTCCAAAGCCATCATTGCTTACGGCGGCTTCCGTAAAGCCAACGATACCGGTCTTCACCAGGTTGTGGTATTTTTTATAAAAGACCTCTGTCCGGAAGGATTGCTGATTCAGCACTTTCTGATACTGCAGAATATAATGTGTGGCCTTCATGAAACTGAGTTCATTGGGTGAAGGGAGGTATCTTCTTTCCGGGTTTTGGTAAAAGATTCCGTAGGCCAAAGAGGCCTGGCTGCCTTTGGACAGTTTATAGGCCAGTGAAAAACGGGGCGCTACATTGAATTTATCCAGGGATTGAGCATGCTCCAGCCTTAATCCACCTTTGATCGCCAGGTCATTGGTGGCATACACATCGGATTCGGCAAAGAAGGAACTGACTGTCTCTTTAAATGAACCCGGATAGGGCTGACCGTTATAGGCGGTGTACACCGTTTGGTCTTTGCTCGAATTATATTCCGTTCCAAAGCGCAGTCCGCTGAGTCCCTTGAACTTTTTCTCCAGTACCAGTTTCGCATTGAAGTAATTGCCTATCATATCCAGGTGAAAGGATTTAGCCTCCAGTCCGGAGAGCAGTACTTCATTACCGGCATTGTTTTGCATGGCACTCCGGATATCGTCCTTATTGTTTGTATAAGACATTCCGGCATTGACCCTCCATTTTTTCGGCAGGTTTTCCCGCCAGGACAGGTTATGGAAATGATTGGTATTACTGAGGGCAAACTTGTCCAGGTAGCCCAGTGAATCAATACTATTAACGGTAAAAGCCAGTTTGTTGCTGCTGAAGTATCCGTAGTATTTCAGTATCCCGGACTTTGAGGTTTTTACCCGGAAATTCGCATCCGCATTATGGTAATTAGGAACTATGGAATAATCCTGGCGTTGTTTAATAATGGCAAAGGCGGGAGCCAGGTTGGTATAGGAATAACTGGCCCCGAAGGATGATTTATTATTCTTTGACAGGTGCTGGTAACCGGCACTTCCACCAATCACACTCAGACCAAGGTTGGCAGAAGACTGTTCGGGAAGGTCGATGGATTCAAGTATCAATGCGGAAGATAGTGCCTGCCCGTATAAAGCAGAATAGCCACCGGTACTGAATACGGTACCTTTAAATATAAAGGGAGAAAAACGACCAAACTGGGCGATATTGGGTACACTGGAAAAAAAGAAATTATTCACCAGGGTGCCGTCGATAAAGGTTTTTGTCTCGGCCGCGGTACCACCCCGGACAAAAAGTCCTTCACTCTCTCCCACTTGTTGAGCGCCGGGCAGGGTTTTCAATGCCTGGGTAATATCTCCGTTGGCACTGGCTGTGGTTACAATATCAATAGGATCAAGTACAGCAGCGGCTCTTTTACGGTCGCTGGCTTCAAAGGTGCCGGCCGAGAGTACAACCGCAGTAAGTTCACTGATTTCCTGACGGATTACCACATCAATGGTCTGACTGCTTCCTTCCAGTTTGATTGTTTGCTCAACCGTCTTGTACCCGATACTGGAGACCACCAGTACTTGCTGACCTTTTTCTGAAGTTTTAAAGGAATAGCGGCCCGTGGAATCCGATGTGGTTCCATCATAGCTGTCCTTAATAGTGATGCTGGCTCCGACCACCGGTACATTCTTTTGATCCCTTACCATTCCTTTAATAGTAACCTGTGCCGTGGCTGCAGGTCCTGCCAGTAGCAGGGAGGTAAAAAAGTACCAAAAATTGAAAAATCCGGGTTTCATATTCAAGATTTGAAATCAAAAATAAAGTAGTTTATAATATAAACCAAAATATTTGAAAAAGAACCGTCCCACTTTTCAGGCAGGACGGTCGGAACCCCTATGAAAAATATTGTCTATTAATGTTTTATGATCTTCTGTTGGGCGGTCTGGCCATCGCAATTTACCCGCACGATATAGAAGCCGGGAGCCAGGTTGCTCGTGTTGATGGTCTCCGTCTGGTTAGCACCACTGGTTGATTTGCGGTTAGCGATCTGACCATTGGCATTGTACAGTTCGAATACGGTTTGTTTGTTCTGCCAGTTGTTCGGAACAGTGATCCGCAGTTCATTCATTACCGGGTTAGGGTAAGTCTGCAGGGAAATGCTGTTGGTTTCTGATTTACTGATCCGGATGATCCTTGTTTCAGACAGTTCGCTCTTACCATCAATATCCACTGAACGGAGACGGTAATATACAACCGGCTGCTGGAATGAAGCTACATTATCATTATAACTATAGTTGGCCTTGCTGGTAGCTGATCCGTAGGCGAAGACCAGGGCAGCCTGGCTGAAATTCACACCGTCAGTACTGCGCTCGAGTTCAAAATGACTTACATTGATTTCTGCAGCCGTTTCCCATTTCAGGCTTACTTTTTCTTTAGCCAGTGAAGCCGTGAAAGCGGTCAGTTTAACCGGCAGGGTACTGATCGGGGCCGTGTAAGAAAAATTCTTAAACCATACAGAATACATCCGGTTGGCATTGCTGGTAGAACCGGTGGTGGTAGCTCCCATTCGGATGGTCATGGAACTGGTATTCATGTATTTTACCGTTGTCATGATCTCCGTTGCTGAAGTATCAATATTACTATGATCTGTCAGTGAACCGGTAAACTGTTTTCCACCAAGAACAGGCAGATTTAAGGTACCGACTAAATTAGAAACGGCGAGCTGTGAATTACTTTCCATGGTATAAGAATTACCACCATAAAAAGCATCCCATTCTCTCAGCCGGCTGCCGTTACCATCGATATCCAGGCCGGTTACATTAAACTCACTGATCTGGGCCGGCAAGTTGGTACCCTGGTTCACAAACTGGATCTGGAATTCAATCCACCAGGAAATAGCAGCGGACACATTACCATTATTGTATTTGATCTGTGGCTGAAAAGCCTTACTGAAACCCTGACCAGGTAAGTCCAGGTTATTGATAACAACCAATGAAGATGATCTGCCGGTAATAGTCAGCAATGCATCCATCTGGTTGTTTACCTGCGGAAACCTGTAGACGGCACCATTGGCGGTTCCGGCAACTGATCCCGGCTCGAGGCTGGCGTTTTGAAATGACATTTCGTTGATCACCTGCGCATTTGCGGAAAACACTGATACGGAAAAAATAACCAGTGCCAGGTTACGAAAGAAGTTACGGTTGTTGTGTAAAGTTGTCTTCATTGCTCAGAGTTACAGATTAATTAGTAGGGTGTAGATCGAACTAACTTCAGATTGCAATGAAACCCGTATGATGTGTGTTGAAACTTACCGGGAGTAGTATCCCGCTTCGAGCGTAGTTAGTTTCAGGGTCGGATTTCGATTGTTTTCTAAGGATTTGTTCGATTCTGACACAAACATAATACGCAGTTTTTTTACTTGCAAGTATTTCACGCATTATTTCGTAATAAATACCGTATTTTCTGTAGTAATTTTACTTAAATTTTTATAACTAATTGAATTTCTATTGTTTAACAAATGGATGAAATATGAGATTCTAAATATTTCTTTATATAAAAGGCATAAAAAAAGGAGAGATGTAGTACATCTCTCCTTTTTAGTATGGTAGAATTACATCCTTATTTATACTGAGGAATCAATCCGTTGGCCAGTTCGACCATTTTCTTGATCCCTTCTTCCGGTAAATTACCTTTCTTGAACTCAGCCAGTACATCCGGTAATTTTGCATCCATTTCCATCAGGAAATGCTCTTCAAACTCTTTTACCCTTTTTACCGGAACATCTTTCAATAAGCCATTTGTTCCGAGGTAGATGATCGCCACCTGTCTTTCAACAGCAACAGGTGAATACTGCAATTGCTTCAGCACTTCCACATTACGGGCACCTTTATCGATTACATTCTTGGTAGCTGCATCCAGGTCTCCCCCGAATTTGGAGAAGGCTTCAAGCTCCCGGTACATGGCCTGGTCCAGTTTCAGGGTACCAGCCACTTTTTTCATAGACTTGATCTGGGCATTACCTCCTACGCGGCTTACAGAGATACCAACGTTGATCGCCGGACGGATACCGGAAAGGAACAGGTTGGTCTCAAGGAAAATCTGTCCGTCGGTAATCGAAATTACGTTGGTCGGGATATAGGCAGATACGTCACCCGCCTGTGTTTCGATAATGGGCAGGGCTGTCAGTGAACCACCCCCTTTGATCAGGTGACGGATACTGTCCGGAACGTCATTCATGTTTCTGGCTACTTTATCATCACTGATCACTTTCGCAGCTCTTTCAAGCAGACGGCTGTGCAGGTAGAATACGTCACCCGGAGAAGCTTCACGTCCTGGTGGGCGGCGAAGCAGCAGGGAAACCTCACGGTAAGCCACGGCTTGTTTGGACAGGTCATCATAGATGATCAATGCAGGACGACCGGTATCCCGGAAAAATTCACCAATAGCCGCACCGGCAAAGGGAGCATAGAACTGCAGCGGGGCGGGATCAGAAGCGGATGCCGCAACGATGACCGTA
>CAZYTV010000003.1:0-51461 GCA_964650455.1 uncultured Chitinophaga sp.
AGCAGGTGAATGGTGATACCGGGGAATACCCGATGGCGTATAAATATCCGATCGACCTGAACGTGATTCCACAGATTGATGTATTCCTGGATAATGGCTACACCAAGGAAGAAATGAAAATGGTGAAAGAGACCAACAAGATTATGCGGGATGATTCCATCCGGGTAACGGCCACTACGGTACGTATCCCGGTCATGGGCGGACATAGTGAAGCGGTGAATGTGGAATTCGCCAATGATTTTGACCTGGCCGAAGTAAAAGCGTTGTTGCAGTCTGCTCCCGGTGTGGTGGTGGTGGATGACCTGGCTAACCAGCAATACCCTATGCCCATGGATGCCCATGAGAAAGACGATGTATTTGTTGGCCGGCTCCGCAGAGATGAAAGCCAGCCCAATACGTTAAACATGTGGGTGGTGTCCGATAACCTGCGCAAAGGGGCGGCGACCAATGCGGTGCAGATCGCGGAATACCTGAGTGCAAAAGGATTACTCGCCTAAGGCGTGATTGATAAACTGAATCATCGGTTGCAGTGCTTCAAAAGCTGCAACCGTTTTTTTTACCAGGTCTTTCGAAGTAAGATCCGTGTCTTTGAGGTTGGTCAGTGCGACATAACTTTTCAGTTTCAGGTATTCGCCGGCAGGATTATCCGCTTCATACCCTTTGGGTAAACGGGTTAATGTATATTCAGCCGAACGGGATAGATCCCCATACAGAGATTTGAATTTTTTATGGGCCAGTATCTTTTTAAAATCCGCATAATTATAATCGATCTCCTGCCTGATCTTACTCAGTTCCGGCGGCATCGGCATCCATAAACCACCTCCCACAAAAGCCTGTCCCGGCTCGCCATGAAAATAATATCCTGCCAGGATCGATTTTTTGCCACCCGGATTGAAGTAGGCTCCCATATTGGTTTTGTAAGGCGATTTGTCTTTGGAGAAACGCACATCCCGGTTGATCCGGAACATACAATTCTTTGCCAGCATACTACTGAACTCCGGATTTTTTTTGCTGAATTGGGTGATGACCGCCTGCACAAAAGCCGCAAAATCTGCTTTTGCGGCTTCATAATTTTTCCGGTTCGTTTCAAACCAGGGTTTATTATTGTTTTTCTTGAGTGCCTTGAGGAAATTCAATGTTGAAGGCTGGAGCATGAGATAAAATTTCTTCTAAAGGTAGAGGATGGGAAGTCAAAACTCAAAAGTCAGAATTAAAAAACAAATAGGTTGGGTTGTCTTTCATATCCCATCACACTGATTTGTTACAGGTACCCGCTTTCTACCTCGTACCTCGTACTTCTTACTTCGTACTTCACTTCACTCCCGCTTAGCTATATCAAGGTATTTCCCGGGAAATACCTTATTTACTTTGCTGTAACAAAATCACCTAGGTAAGGGCTGTTGACTCCCGACTCCCGACTACTAACTACTAACTTATTTCACCCTTCCCCAATTCTCCCCGCTCTTAATACGGTACAGGGTCATTTCACTCACGTCGTACTTTGCGGCAAGCTGACGGATGCTCAGGTTGCGTTTTTTATTGGCGAGTGTGGCTTTGATCTTACTGACCTGTGACGCGGTGAGTTTGAGTCCGGTGGTCTTGTTGGCCTGTTTTACTTTATAAGCTTTTTTCGCCGGGCTCTCCTGCTGATGGGCCATCATTTCCTCGAGGCTGGCCCATTTCAGGTTCTTGACATCATTGTCCAGTTTATTGTGGTTCTTATGAATAACATATTTATGAGCCGCTGATTTGCGGTTCACCATCAGTTTGGCAATTTCCCGATGAATGTAGAGGGTGCCTTTGTTATCCGGCCGGTGAAGGTTGAGGGTGCGGTATCCTGTGGTTAAGGAACCGCTTAATAATTTTCCATCCGTTATGTCTTCTTTATAACTGGCGATGCGGCCTTTACTAGATACAGCATAACGATTCCTCAGTTGCCTCCATCCGGAAAAACTCAAAGGTTTCCAGACTTCACCGGCTAATTTTTTAATCATGGTAGTTTTTTTTTTAGCCAGGAAAAGGTTGCTTTAATAACGGAAATACATCAGGTTACAGGTGCAATTCGTTCTCTACTAAGTTAGACCATATTCATATCAACCGCAATAATTATTTTTTTCCGATCAGTTGCAGGAACTCTTCTTCCGAAATAATTTTTACTGAATTTATTTTTTTAGCCTTCTCCAGTTTACTCCCTGCATCTTCCCCCACCACTAAATAATTCAGTTTGGCACTTACCCCACCCAGGATATGCCCCCCCTGTTCTTCAGCCATGGCTTCGGCTTCGCTTCGCTTCAGGGTGGGTAAGGTGCCGGTGAAGAGAAATGTCTGTCCGGTCAGACTGCCGGAAGTGGTCATTTCCTTTTTTTCGTTCTTCAGCGTTAATCCAAGCTGCTCCAGTTCACTGAGCATGTCCAGGTTGTCCGGGTTGCTGAAAAACTGGAATATACTCCCGCCGACTTTCGGTCCTACATCCTCGAGTGCCTGTAATTGCTCCAGCGAAAAGTCTTTGAAATCCAGCAAATGATTCACCGCCTGGGCCAATGTCTTGGCTGTGGTTTCTCCCACAAATCGTATTCCCAGGGCATAAATAAGCCGGTGCAGGGGTTGTTTCTTCGAATTAGTGATGGCTGTTTGCAGGTTATCAATGGATTTTTGGCCAAAACCCTCTAATCCTTTCAGTTTATTAAAATCAAGAATATATACAGAAGGAATGTCTTTTAATAAACCCATTTCATAGAATTTCCGCACGTTGGCTTCACCAAAGCCACGGATATCCATCGCATCTTTACTCACAAAATGGATGATCCGTTCCACTACCTGGGCCGGACATTCAATATTGGTACATCGCCAAACCGCCTCTTCTTCTTCCTTGAAAAGCTGGCTGCCGCAAACCGGGCATTGTTTGGGAAACTGTATAGGTTGTTCCTGCCCGTTACGGAGTTCTGGCATCGATTTAACGATCTGTGGAATCACATCACCAGCCCGTTCTATCAGTACTGCATCTCCGATCCGGAGGTCTTTTTCCCGGATATATTCTTCATTATGAACAGAGATACTGCTGACCGTTACCCCCCCTACGGCTACAGGTTCCAGTTTGGCAACCGGTGTAACGGCCCCGGTACGACCTACCTGGAATTCCACATTCAGCAGTTTACTGGTGGCCTGCCGGGCTTTGAATTTAAAGGCTATGGCCCAGCGGGGATGGTGAGACGTCATGCCCATTTTATCCTGCAGGGCAAAATCATTTACCTTGATCACCATGCCATCAATTTCATACGGCAGGTCATCCCGCGTGGCTTCAAACTCTTCCACATACTTAATGACCCCGTCAATGTCTTTAAATACCTTTTTTTCCTGTTCCGGACTGCGAAAGCCGAGTTCCCAGAGCAGTTTTAATGAACCGGCATGGGTGGTTAAACCAGCGGGCAGCGCCGCTTCTTTGTTCAGGGTATAATAACTGACATGATAGACAAAGGCCTCCAGGTTCCGTTTGGCCACTTCTGCAGAATCTTTCAGGCGCAGGGTACCGGAAGCCATATTACGCGGATTCGCCTTGGGGTCTTCACCCAAGGCGATCAGTTGATCATTATATTTTTTAAAATTCGATTTATTGATAAGTACCTCACCACGTATCTCTACCTGTTGAATTCCAAAATCAGAAAAGCCGGCAGAAAGTGGGATCGTTTTGATCTGGCGGATATTGGTAGTGATTTCATCGCCTTCCACCCCATCACCACGGGTGGCGCCCCTGACCAGCAGGTCGTTTTCAAAAATCAGGGAGATGCTGGCACCATCAAATTTGGGTTCCACACAGTATTCGATCTCTTCCAGCCCGGTCAGTTCGCGGGCTTTGCGGTCAAAGTCCTGCAGGTCTTCTGCATTATAAGAGTTGTCCAGCGAAAGCATGGGCACCAGGTGCTGAACCGTGGGAAAATCCCTGGTCAACCCTTTGGCTACCCGTTGGGTGGGGGAGTCGGGAGTCACCATTTCCGGATGCTCCCGTTCTATTTTTTCAAGGCCTTTATACAACTGATCATACTCAAAATCCGCGACCAGGGGGTCATTGAGCACATAATACCGGTATTCATGAAAACGCAGCACTTCCCGTAGTTCCTCTATACGGGCAGTGGGAATAGCGCCGGACTGAAGCAGGCTAATTAGTTCATTAGTAGTCTTTTGTATTTTCTTGGTTCGTTCGGGTGAATACATAGGCGGGGCAGTTGACCCGTAAAGTTAATCAGCAGCCGGGTATAAAAAGCGTTCCGTTCCTGTATATGGGCGGGAAAAATTAATGTGTCGTTAGTACATATTTATTAACTTCGAACCCGGATATCCGGACCGGATCTGTCTTGCCGGAATCCGAATTGCTAAAAAGCTTGCTATGAAAAAAACTGCAACACTGCTGTTTGCATTGGTAATGGTGATTGTGTCAGCCAATGCCCAGTTACTCACCTGGACACCTGATTTTTCCAAAGACAATGATAATATCAGCATTACCATGGATGCCAGTAAAGGCAACCAGGGTTTACTGAATTATAGTACGACATCGGATGTATATGTCCACATCGGCCTGATCACCAGTGCCAGTACGAGTGCCAGTGACTGGAAATATGCCAAATTTACCTGGGCGTCGACCACGGCCGCGGCGCAAGCCACTTATCTCGGCAACAATAAATGGTCTTACAGCATTAATAATCCCCGTACATTTTTTAATGCACCCACCGGTGTTCCGGCAGGGGAAACGATTCTAAAAATCGCGATCCTCTTCCGTAATGGTGCCGGTACCATTGTGCAGCGCAATACGGATGCCAGTGATATGTACATCCCGGTCTATGATAATACCATTGCCACCCGTTTTACCGTTCCTCTTTTCCAACCTACCAATATCCGGATACCTGAGCCCATTTCAAAACAGGTGGGCGATAATATTCAGTTGACCGCCACTGCCAGTATTTCATCCACGATGAAATTATTCCTGAATGGTACGGAGATACAAACTGCTTCGGGTGTAACGACCATTTCTGCCAACCCGGTGCTGAGTACCGGGGGCAACCAGACGATCCGCGTGGATGCGATTGACGGGGCCACCACTAAATCGGAATCCTTCCAGTTCTTTGTATCCACCCCGGTGAATATCGCTCCTTTACCGGCCGGTGTGCGGGATGGAATCAATTATGAAGCAGGGAATACTTCAGTAGTGCTTGTTTTATATGCACCCAACAAGACAAGGGTATCGGTGATCGGTGAGTTTCCCGGCAGTAACTGGGCCGAGCAAACTAACTATGTAATGAACAAAACACCGGATGGCAATTACTGGTGGTTGCGGATCAGCAACCTGACCCCGGGAACAGAATACGCTTTTCAATACCTGGTGGATGGCAACCTGAAAGTAGGTGATCCTTATGCAGAGAAAATCCTGGATCCGAATAATGACACTTATATCACGGCCACTGTATATCCATCGTTGAAAGCCTATCCCACCGGTTTAACCTCCGGCATTGTAAGCGTGCTGCAGACCAATGCACCCGCTTATAACTGGGCCGTCAGTAATTTTGCCCGTCCGGATAAACGCAACCTCGTGATCTATGAAATGCTGCTGCGTGATTTTATTGAGGCCCATGACTGGAAAACACTTCGCGATACCCTGAATTATTTCCAGACAATGGGTATCAATGCCATCCAGTTGATGCCGGTCAATGAATTTGATGGCAATGAAAGCTGGGGTTATAACCCTTCCTATTTTCTGGCACCGGATAAATATTATGGTCCAAAGAACCGGATGAAGGAGTTTATCGACAGTTGTCACCGCCGTGGCATTGCCGTGATCATGGATATTGCCCTCAATCATACCACAGGCGATAATCCTCTTGCCAAATTGTATTGGAATAGCAGTACGAATCAGCCGGCGGCCAATAATCCCTGGCTGAATGTAACTGCCACCCACCCGTACAATGTATTCAATGATTTCAACCATGAAAGCCTGCCCACCCGTTACTTCACCTCCAGGGTGGTGGAACACTGGCTGCAGGAATATAAGATCGACGGATTCCGTTTTGACCTGTCTAAAGGATTTACCCAGAATGCACAGTGCGGGGCCAGTACCAGCAATGAAGCCTGTATTGCACAGTATCATGCTGACCGCGTGGCGATCTGGAAACGATATTATGATTCCTGCCAGTTAAAAGCAGCGGGCAGTTATGTGATCCTGGAACATTTTGCAGCGGAAAATGAAGAAATTGAGTTGTCAGATTATGGCATGTTGTTATGGGGCAATGACACTTATAATTTTGATGAAGCCTCCATGGGCTGGGTCAATACTTCCAATTTTGACCGTTATCTCTACAGTTCCCGTGGCTGGAACAAGCCACACCTGGTGAGTTATATGGAGAGTCATGATGAGGAAAGGATGATGTACAAAAACCTGAATTTCGGCAATACCACAAACAGTGCACATAATGTCAGGGATCTGCCGGTTGCTTTAAGACGGGTGGAACTTTGCGCCGGTTTCTTCCTGGCTGCCCCCGGTCCGAAAATGGTATGGCAGTTTGGCGAACAGGGATATGATTTTTCGATCAATCGTTGTACTGACGGGACTATTAATAACAATTG
Source organism: uncultured Chitinophaga sp. (assembly GCA_964650455.1). Classification (GTDB taxonomy): domain Bacteria; phylum Bacteroidota; class Bacteroidia; order Chitinophagales; family Chitinophagaceae; genus JJ008. Next base: position 6,610 of record CAZYTV010000003.1, read on the forward strand.
CCGGCTGAGTAATAAACCCATCCGCTGGGATTATTTAACGGTTACGGGCAGAAAGAGACTCTATGATATTTTCAGCAGTATGAATAAACTCAGGGCTCATCCCTGGTATAAAGATGTATTTACCGCCAATAATATTACCATCAGCCGCAGCCTGGCCGGGGCGTTTAAAACACTGACCCTGCGAAGTGCCACCGATACCTCCATGTTATGTGTGATCGGCAACTTTGATGTGAATGCACAGACCAATACATTCACCTTCCCGGCAGCGGGTACCTGGTATGATTACCTGGGCGGCACTCCATTTACTTCCCCCGGAACCGCGCAGAGTTCTCCGCTTCAGCCCGGCGAATTGCATGTATTTGTAAACCGGAACCTGACCAATGCCGTAGTGACTTCCGATGGCGGGGTAACCCCGGCAGGCACTGCCTTTACCGCTTCTGTCTTCCCGAATCCCGGAGTGGCCGGTTCACAACTGGAGATCAATACACCCCAGACAGGCCTGGTACAGGCAGAACTTTCAGATATCAGTGGCCGTAAACTGGGTACCGTTTTATCTCAAACTTTGACAAAAGGGAAGCACCGGATAGCTATCGGTGAAAAAATAAGTATGTTGCCGGCAGGAATCTATATGATGTCCATCAGGACCGGAACAAAAACCATCCAGTTAAAACTGGCAATTCAATAACAGACCAAAAGCTGCAGCGATGACGGAGAAAGCCTTACAACAACTGAAAACGGCGGAGACGGAGAAGATCAGTCACCTTGATTATTTCAATATTGGTATATCGATTGACTGTGTGATACTCGGATATGATGACAAAGAACTTAAAGTCCTGCTGATCAAATCGGATATGCAGGAGTTTTCCGGTCTCTACTCCCTGCTGGGCGATTTTATAAAACCCGATGAGGACCTGGAAGCGGCTTCTTACCGGGTACTCAAGGAAAGAACCGGGCTGGATGATGTTTTCCTGGAACAGGTAAAGACTTTTGGAAATATTTACCGTCACCCTTCAGGACGTGTTATCACTGTAGCTTATTATTCACTGATTGATGTGAGTAATCACAAACTGCAACTTGACCTGAATGAACTGCACTGGCATCCGGTGGATGAAATAAAGAAACTGGCTTTTGACCATAAACTGATCCTGGATACCTGTCTCGGCCGCCTGCGGGAGCAGGTGATGGAACACCCGGTGATTTTTAACCTGTTGCCGGAAAAATTCTCCCTGCGCGAATTACAGGAACTCTACCAGGCTATACTTGGCGTGGAACTGGACCGCCGTAATTTCCGGAAGAAAATCTCGATCAAAGACTGGCTGGTGGATATTGATGAAATGGAACGGGATGTGCCGCATCGTCCCGGTAAATTATACATGCTGAAAAAGCAATACCGGAACAAAACAGCCAAAGGAACCATCCCTCATCTGATGGCCTGATTCAGAGGGAGCCGCCAATTACCAGGCGGGAAGGAAGTATGATTGATCGGGAAGGGGTGGGCCCAGCCATATTTTCCAGCATCCGTTTCACTGATAATTTTCCCAGTTCAAATCCACTGGTTTCGATATAGGTGACTTCCGGTTTATAAAGACCCGGAATAAACCCGTTGCTGATCGCCAGTACCGATACATCATCGGGTACACGCAGATCAGATTGGTGTACACTTTTCATAGCCCCGATCAGCAGTTCATCGCTCATGCAAAAGATATGATCTGGTTTGTTTTTTTTACTCAGCACTTCGGCGGTAATCTTCCGGGCTGCGGCACTGTTCAGGCAGTGCCGGATATCGATTGAGGGGGCTGACTTTTCTTTTTCAAAAACTTTCAGGAAAGCCTCTTTTCTTTTCTTTGTAATGGAAAGCTCGGCATTGCCCAACAGCGCCAGTATTTTTTTCTTTTTATACTTGAGGATGGTATTCGCCGCCATCGTTGCCGCTTCCTCATCGGCCATACAAATCGTATCCAACCCGGTTTCTTCCGGTACCTTATCAAAAAACACCACCGGGGTACCGGAGTCTTTTAATTTATGATACAAAGGTGCCGAATTACTGTCGGCCACCAGGGAAATAAACACGCCATCAACCCGGTTCAGTTTACAGAGTTTGAGATTCTCCGCTTCCTGCAACGGATCATCACCCGACTGCAGAATAATCAGTGAATAGCCATGCCGGCGGGCCTCCTCTTCCACAGCCGCGATAAAGGAATCGTAAAACAGGTTTGAGATGACTGGTACAATAAGACCAAATACACGGCTTTTATTGGTACGCAGGTTTACGGCATAGGCATTTGGCTCATATTCCATCAGCAAGGCGAGCTCTTTTACTTTGCGTTTCGTGTTTTCGGAAATATCCGGATGATTCTTCAACGCACGGGAGACCGTAGAAATACTGATATTCAGTTGCGTTGAAATCTTTTTAAGTGTGGCGGGGCTTCCCATAAGCAGGTAATCGTATAGAATATAAAAGTAATTTTTCCACCGCAAACATTTGCGGAAATGTTTTCGGTCTTTTTTTGCGGCATCAAACCCGTTGAGCGTGTTCTTGATACATCTAAATAACTATAAATTTATCCCGGATTGGAAATTTAACATTCTTTTTTTGAAAGCAGCAATGCGAAGGAATTAATTGCCTGAATCAAAGAACGAACGACTTTCCACCCCATTTTCGTTGAAACAAAAGCCGGTCCCCCCTTTTAGTTCCAGTGTTACATACGGATCAGGCCATATGAAGTTTGGATTATTACTCCGATTATAATTTTAAAAAAAATCGATTGCTTATGTCTGCAAAAACTCTGCTTTCTGCTCTCCTTTGCCTAGTATTTGCGGTTTCTGTGCAGGTAGTATCTGCCCAGGACAGAACCGTAACAGGTAAAGTGACTGACTCAAAAGATGGTTCCCCCGTGTCGGGAGCTTCTGTTCAGCCCAAGGGCACCCGGACAGGAACTTCCACTCGTCCTGACGGAACCTTTTCCCTTTCCGTTGGATCAAATGTGAGTACACTCGTGATTACTTCTGTGGGTTATGAATCCCAGGAGGTTTCCATTTCCGGAAAATCTTCTGTTGAAGTATCCTTTGTTGCTACGTTTGGTTCTAACCTGAATGAAGTGGTGGTAACCGGTTATGGGACTGCCAAGAAGAAAGACCTGACAGGTTCTGTAGGTTCTGTAAAGGAAAAAGACTTTAATAAAGGAGTCTTTACTTCACCCGACCAGTTATTCCAGGGTAAAGTATCCGGTGTTCAGGTATTAAATAACAGTGGGCAGCCCGGTGGCGCTGCAACGATCAAAATCCGTGGTAACTCTACGGTGACCGGTAGTGGTCAGCCGCTGTTTGTTGTAGATGGTGTTCCACTGGATGGCCGTTCTGCCCGTCCCGGTATCGGTGATATCGGCTTTGGTGGCGGTAACCCCGGCAGCAACCCCCTCAACTTTATAAACCCTTCGGATATCGTATCCATCGATATCTTAAAAGATGCTTCTGCCACAGCAATCTACGGATCACGTGGTGCTTATGGGGTGGTACTGATCACCACCAAGCGTGGTAAATCAGGTGAACCGAAAGTTGATGTGAACATGTCTATCGGACAAGCTTCTATTATGAATCGGATCGAAGTGTTAGATGCGGCACAGTTCCGCCAGGCACTGACCTATTACGGTGTCAGTGCTTCCAATGACAAAGGAGGTAATGTTAATGCGCTTGATGCCATTCTTCGTAATGCAGCTGTACAAAATTATAATGTTGCAATCAGTGGTGGTAACGAAAACGCTAAATACCGTTTATCCCTGGGTGCCCTTGACCAGGAAGGTATTATCCGTAAATCAGGGATTAAAAAATATACTGCTAACCTGAACGCTAACTTTAAGTTCCTGGAAAGTAAAAAACTGGGTCTTGACATAAACATCGTTCCCAGCCAGTATACGGAGCAGATTGCTCCTATTTCCAATGATGCCGGTGCTGGTAACAGCCTGATCGGTATGGCGCTCTCCTGGAACCCGACCCAGCCGCTTAAAATTGGTGACTCTGTCGTGAACGTGGGTGGTAACTCCATCTTCAATCCCCTGGGTGTGTCCAACGCTATGAATGATAAATCAACAGTTACAACTGTACTTGCAAGTATATCTCCTTACTACAAGTTTAACAGTTGGCTGGAGTACAAAATGATCTACAGTGTAAACTATGCCTCTGGTGTACGCAGAACCAGCCGTGATCAGAATATCAACATGGCCGGTACAAGTACCTATACCGGTGTTGGTTTTGCCGGTATCGGGCAATCTGAATTAGTGACCAGGCAGATTACACATACCTTGTCATTAGACAGGAAGATCTCCAGTAACCTGAACCTGAACGCGGTGGTGGGTTATGAATACATGAAATTCAGCAACAAAGGATCGGGTATGAGTGCCAGCGGACCTACCGGCGGTTTCGGTCAGTTTGGTCTGGACTATACCAACTATATCCAGTATGGTGCTATCTCCACACGTAATGTTTTCTCTTATATTGATCCAAGTTCAGAACTGCAATCTTATTTTGCAAGAACGGTGTTCAACTATAACGATAAATACCTGTTAACCGCCACTTTCCGTTCTGACGGTTCCAGCAAATTTGGTAAGAATAACCGCTACGGTTACTTCCCTTCTTTTGGTGCTGCCTGGAATATCAGCAAGGAAGATTTCTTCAAAGTGGATATTATCAACAACATGAAGATCCGTGCCGGCTGGGGTAAAACCGGTCAGCAGGAGTTTCCTGCTGGAGCTGCTGTTGAAAGGATTGCTTTTGGCAGCAATGGTAATAGTGCTGGCCGGATCAACTACGATAATGACGACTTGAAGTGGCAGTCTGACCGTCAGTACAATGTCGGTTTTGATATGACTGCTTTCAAAAACAAACTGACCCTGACTGTTGACTATTTTAATAAGAAAACAACAGACTTGTTGTTTCCTGTAACTGCTGATCCTTATGGTCCAATTGCCACAGGTATCACATGGGATAATCTTGATGGTTATGTAGAAAACAAAGGGCTTGAAATATCAGCAAATATTGCCGTAATAAATAAGAAAGACCTGGGATGGGATTTCGGAATAAACGCATCTTTTATTAAAAACATGGTAAAAGATATCCCGGCTCCGATTTATACAGGTACATTAAACGGCCAGGGTGTGTCTGGTACACTGGTACAGACTATTCAGAATGGTATGCCACTGAATACGTTTTATACCCGTCGTTTTGAAGGGATGGACAAGGCAACCGGATTGGCCATTTATACCGATGAGGGTAACGTGTTCTATAATGTAGGGAATCCCAACCCCAAAACGCTGTTGGGTATCTCAACCAGCCTTCGTTACAAAAAACTGAACCTGGCGGTTAACATGAACGGAGCCATGGGACAGGATATCTACAACAACACGCTGAATAACGTAATCAACGTGGGTAGTATCAACGGCGGACGTAATATCGCGGTATCTGTATTCAAAGACCCGGTAAAAGAGTCCTTTGCTAATCCTGTAACGGCTTCTTCAAGATTTATTGAAAACGGAAGTTACCTGAAGATGAGCAATGCCACCCTGAGCTATGCGTTGGGTAATGTAGGTAAGGCCTTTAAAAACGCAAATGTGTTTGTTACCGGTCAAAACCTGTTTGTGATCACTAAGTTCACTGGTTTCGATCCGGAGGTGAACGTGGATAAGAATGCCAACTTCGCTCCTTCTGTTGGTTTTGAATATCAGCCTTATCCCTCCGCCCGGACATTTACTTTAGGTGTAAACTTTTCATTATAAGAAATAACAAAAATTTTCCTTATGATACGTAAACTCTTTTTCTTACTTGTTTTTTCCTCCGTGGTACTGCTTGGCTGTACCAAACTGGAGCAAAAATTTGAAGGCGAACTTACTTCCGGCCAGGTAAGTTCAGGTGGCAACACCAATACAGCCGCCCTGCTTTCTGGTTTGTATAATTCCATGCAAGGCCTCTTCCAGGACCAGGCGGGTATCTATGCCCTCTGGGAAATGACCACCGATGAACTGATCGGACCCACCCGCGGACCAGACTGGGATGATAATGGTGTTTGGCGCGTACTGCATGCCCAGAAATATGATGGCGAAAACCAACGTATTGTGGATGCCTTCAAAAACCTGAATGGTATTGCTTTTGGTGCAACAGATATGCTACGTTATAGTCCATCTGCTCAGCAAAAGGCTGAAGCGCGTATGCTGAGGTCCCTCGCAGAGTTTATGCTGCTGGACGGCTGGGGGCAGGTCAACTATCGTGAGCCCGGTGAAAGTGTACTGACACCTTCTAATGTACGTGTTGGTTCAGTAGCACTTGATTATATTATCGCTGAGTTGCAGGCTGTGATTCCTGACCTTCCCAATGGTCCTGCATTTACCGCCAATAAAAACGCGGCCCGTGTGCTGCTGATGAAGTGTTTCCTGAACAAAGGCGTATGGGCGACCAACGCTTCCCGTCTGAACCCCACTTTTGCTCCGGCGGATATGAACCAGGTGATCAGCCTGGCTGACCAGATCATTAACTCAGGTCTGTATAGTATCCCGGCTAGCTACTTTGACAACTTTGCACCAACCAACGGATCTATCGGAAGTGAAAACATCTTCACCCAGGAAAACAAGGGTGGTGTACAGGCCGGTAACCTCCAGTCACGCTGGCGCTCTACCATGCACTACAACCAGAACCCCGGCGGATGGAATGGTTTCACTACTTTATCTGATTTCTATGGCAAGTTCGAAGCTGCTGATAAAAGAAGAGGTGTGAATTACCCGACCGCAGGTGGTCCGCCCAACCCCGGAAACCGCCAGACCGTTGGTCTGTTCCTGGGTCAGCAATATGACCTCACAACCAACGCAGCCCTGCAGGACAGAACCGGTGCTCCGCTTGCTTTCACCGCTACAGTGAAAAGTGTGGAGACAGGTACTAACCTCGAAGTAACAGGTATCCGTGCGTTCAAATACCCTATCGATTATGTAAATACCGGTGCAGGGTCCATTGATAACGACTACGTTTACTTCCGTCTCGCTGATGTACTCCTGATGAAAGCAGAAGCCATCCTGAGAGGGGGTACTGGTACGGCAGCCGGATCTTACGGCAGCACAGCGGTAGCCCTCGTGAACTCCGTACGTACCCATGCTTCCCGTGGTGCCAGCACCCTGGCTTCTGTTACACTGGATCAGTTGCTGGACGAAAGAGGACGTGAACTGTACCTGGAAAGCTGGAGAAGACAGGATATGATCCGCTTCGGCAAATTCCTCGCTCCATTCCAGGAAAAAAATTATACCAGCGACGACAAATATATTCTGTTCCCCGTGCCTAACAGGTTCCTGGCAGTGAACCCGAACCTGACCCAGAACCCGGGGTACTAAAATTTTTCAGAGCTAAGCAGTTAGCAATTTTAGCAATTCAAAAAAGCCATTTTCTAATGGCTTTTTTTTATTTTATTACCTGGCTGGCACTCAACTAATGCTGTCTTCAGCGGTTAAAATATGGTACATTTGATATTCACTTTTTCACCAATGATTTTTCGCCTGCTTCGCCATACCTGCTTTATTTACGGCCTGTCCCTGGTCCTGCTAGCCTGCGGGAAAAAGCAACAAAAAGAAACCCTGTTTACCAAACTGGAGGATACCGGGATCCGGTTTAATAATATGGTGATTGACGATTCGCTGGAGAACAGTTTTTATTACCGCAATTATTACAATGGCGGTGGTGCCGGTATCGGGGATATCAACAATGACGGACTGGCTGATGTACTGCTTACCAGTAATATGGGAGAGAATAAACTCTACCTGAATAAAGGCGGGATGAAGTTTGAGGATATTACATCCAGAAGCGGTATGAAACAAGACAGCATGTGGAGTACCGGGGTGCTGTTTGTCGATATCAATAATGACCACTGGCTGGATATCTATATCAGCAACGCCGGTCACATGGAGAATGGAAACAGGCGGAATAAACTTTATATCAATAACCACAACCTGACCTTCACCGAAGAGGCCGCTAAATACGGGCTGGATATAAAAGCGTATACCACCCAGGTTTCTTTCTTTGATTATGATCTCGATGGCGACCTGGATTGTTTTATGATCAACAACAGCCCGATGCCGATCAATAACCTGGGCTATGAAAACAAACGGGACCTGCCCGACAGCCTTTGGCCGGTAGCTGAATTCTTCAAAGGCGGTGGGGATCACTTATACCGGAATGACAATAATCAGTTTACAGAAGTAACACAACAAGCCGGTATTCATGGCACCCTCGTCAGTTTCGGACTGGGTGTGGCTGTAAGTGATGTCAACAACGACGGATACCCGGATGTGTTTGTAGCCAATGATTCATACGAACGGGATTACCTGTATATGAATCAGGGCAATGGCACGTTCAAAGATGAAATGGAAAACTGTATTGAACAGAACAGTTTCTCTTCCATGGGTGTGGATGTAGCTGATGTAAACAATGATGGCTACCCGGACCTCTTTACCACTGATATGCTGCCCGGTGATGACTTTCGCTTAAAAACACTCGGCGCTTTTGATAACATCGATCTCTACAATACCCGGATCCGGAATGGCCTTTACCGCCAGTTTATGAAAAACTGCCTGATGGTGAATAACCGGAATGGTGAGTTTATCGAAGCCGCTAACTTTAGCGGTGTACAGGCTACCGACTGGAGCTGGGGTGCCCTCTTCTTTGACGCGGATAATGATGGCCTGAATGATATTTATGTCTGCAATGGTATTAATCATGATGTGACCAACCTGGACTTTATGGAGTTTTTCGCCAATGATATCATTAAAAAAATGGTGATCTCCGGGCAGAAACAAAGTATTGATTCTGTACTGAAGCATATTCCCATATTCCCGATGCCCAATAAGGCATTTAAAAATAATGGCGATCTCCGTTTCTCCGATGCGGGGGAAGACTGGGGCTTTATGGAACCCAGCTTCTCTAATGGAGCGGCTTACGGCGACCTGGACAATGATGGTGATCTGGATATCGTGATCAATAACCAGAACCAGCTAAGCTTTGTCTACCGCAATAACAGCCGGGAGCAAACCCGGAATAATTATGTAGCCCTGAATTTAAAAGGACGCAAGGGCAATGAGTTTGCCATCGGTACCAAGATCAGAATCTTTGCCGGTGGACAGGTCTTCTTCCGCGAACAGGTGCCCAGCCGCGGTTTCCAGTCAAGTGTGGATTATAAACAGGTGATTGGTGTGGGGAAGATCAGTAAAGTGGATTCCCTGGAACTGATCTGGCCTGACCGGACCTATACCCGGTATTATGATATTAAACTGAACAATATAACAGAACTCCGGCAGCCGGAACAGCCCGGTCCCCTGGCCTATGGTAAGGAATTGCTTCTGCCGTTGATGACTGCTGATTCCACCGGGATGGACAAGCATACGGAAGATGACTATATCGATTTTTATTTTGAACGGAACCTGCCTGAACAATTGTCCAAAGAAGGGCCGGCCATGTCGGTGGGTGATGTAAACGGCGATGGACTGGAAGATGTATTCATGGGCGGCGGGAAAGGACAGGCTGCACAACTTTACGAGCAGACCCGGGAGGGCCGGTTCAGGAAAAAAGAACAACCGGAGTTTAAACTCTATGCGGATTTTGAAGATGTGGCTTCATGTTTCTTCGACGCAGATAATGATGGTGACCTGGATTTGTTTATTGGTGCCGGTGGAAATAATATGGAGAAGGGAAGCCGGGAAGCACAGCACCGCCTCTTTAAAAATGATGGCAAGGGTAATTTTAAAATTGATGTCAGCGCCTTTCCAAATAATGACATGAATATTGCGGTGGCGGTAACTAACGATTATGATGCTGATGGAGACGAGGACCTATTTGTAGGGAGCCGCAGTGAACCTTTTCAGTATGGAACCAATCCGCAGAGCTATCTGTATAATAATGACGGGCAAGGGCATTTTACCGATGTTACTGAACTACTGAACAAGGCTCTTGCTGCAAAAGGAATGATCACCGGGGCGGAATGGGCAGATATGACTGGTGATGGAAAAAAGGAACTGGTGATTGCCGGCGAATGGATGGCACCGGTTATTTATCAATACAATAAAGTGACAAATAAGCTGGAAGAACTGAAGCAAACAGGACTTGAAGAGATGTATGGCTGGTGGCAGACACTGAAAACCGGTGACCTGAACGGTGATGGGAAAACAGATCTCGTGCTGGGTAATATCGGGGAGAACTTTTACCTGCGTCCGGATAAGGAACACCCGGTGAAGTTGTGGTTGAATGATTTTGACAAGACAGGCACCATGGATAATTTCCTGACCCGGCATGTGGACGGCCGGGATGTTCCGGTATTTTTAAAGCGGGAGATCACCGATCAGTTCCCGGCATTGAAAAAAGAGAACCTGTTGCATGGAGAATATGCAAAAAAGGATATTAATGGGTTGTTTGGAAAGGAACTATTAAAAACAGCCACGCAGAAGAAATTCAATGATTGCCGGTCCGTCATCGCATGGAATGAAGGGAATGGAAAATTCAGGATCGAAGTATTGCCTTTATGGGTACAGTTGTCCAGCGTGAATGCGATTGAACTCGCAGATATTAATAACGACCAACTACCAGACATTCTGCTTGGGGGTAACAGTTTTACCTTCCCGCCGCAATTTGGCCGGCTGGATGGAAGTGATGGACAGGTATTACTGAATGAAGGGAAAGGAAAACTGAAATATTCCGGCAACAAAGAAACAGGGCTTCGTATAAAGGGGGAAGTGAAAAACATCCGGGCCATCCGGCTGAATGGCCGTATAAGCCTGATCTTTGCTGTCAATAGTGAAAAACCCGTGCTGTATCGTCCTTTAAAATAACCGGATTGTTTAGCGAATCATGAGGAGAAATCGTTTTTTAATTATTTGGCTACCGGGGCTGCTGCTTTTATTTTTTTCCTGCGGAAAGAATAAAAAGGCCGGCAATACCTTGTTTACCCTGCTTGATAGTACGGTCACCGGAATCAGTTTTACAAATACGGTAATCGATAATGAAGCTGATAACAGTTTCCGCTTCCGCAATTTCTACAATGGAGGAGGAGTGGGGTTAGGTGATATCAATAATGATGGCCAGGCCGATGTGATCCTCACCAGCAATATGGGCGAGAATAAAGTCTACCTGAATAAGGGAGGGATGAAATTTGAAGATATTACCAGTAAAACCGGTTTCCGGCAGGATAGTATGTGGAGCACCGGGGTGGTACTCGTGGATATCAATCATGATGGCTGGTTGGATATCTATATCTGTAACTCGGGAAGGATCAATGACGGTCACCGGTTAAATCAACTCTATATCAATAACCAGGATCTCAGTTTTACGGAAACTGCCAAAGCATACGGGCTGGATCATGCCGGTTTCTGTACACAAGCCAGCTTCTTTGATTATGACCTGGACGGCGATCTTGATTGCCTGCTGATCAATAACAGCCCGCTGCCTTTCAGTTCCCTCAATTATGGCAACATGCGGGATGCTTCCCTGGATCAATGGCAGGTGAACAAGGAGTTGAAGGGTGGAGGTAATCATCTTTACCGGAATGAAAATAATTATTTTACCGAAGTAACCAAAGAAGCGGGACTGCATACCGGGCTTATCAGTTTTGGGCTGGGCGTATCCGTGGGTGATATCAATAACGACGGTTACCCGGATATTTACGTGGGCAACGATTTTATTGAAAAAGATTATCTCTATATCAACCAGCAGGACGGATCATTCCGGGATGAAGGGGAAGACCGGTTGCAGCATATGAGTATGTCCTCTATGAGCACCGACCTGGCGGATATCAATAACGATGGTCATCTTGATATTTTCACCACAGACATGATTCCGGATGATGATTACCGGCTCAAGACCACGGGTACCTTTGATAATATTGATTTATACAACAGTAAACTGAAGGCAGGGCTCTATCACCAGTATGTGCGTAATGCCCTGCAGGTAAATGATGGTACCGGGCATTTTACCGAAATCGCCAATTATGCAAATGTATTTGGCACCGACTGGAGCTGGGGCGCCATCTTCCTTGATGCGGATAATGATGGCCTCAATGATATCTATGTCTGTAACGGAATCAACCGCGACCTGACCGACCTGGATTTTCTTGATTTTTTCTCCAATGATATTTACCGGCAGTCGCAGCAGACCAGTGGCGCCGCTTCAATCAGTGATATGCTGAAACGCATCCCGGTTACGCCATTGCCCAACCGGGTTTTTCAGAACAAAGGTGATTTTGTATTTGAGGATGCAGGAAATAAATGGGGATTTGAAACGCCTTCCTTCTCCAATAGTGTGGCTTATGCGGATCTCGATAATGACGGGGATCTTGACCTGGTGGTGAACAATGAGAACCAACTGAGTTTTATTTACCGTAATAACAGCCGCGAACAAACCGGGAATAACTATGTGGCCCTCAAACTGAAGGGAAGAAAAGGCAATGAATTTGCAATGGGCACGAAGATCAAAGTTTATAGCGGCGATCAGCTTTTCTACCGCGAGCAAGCGCCCAGCCGTGGCTTCCAGTCCTGCGTGGATTACCAACAGGTGATCGGCCTGGGAAAGATTTCAAAAATTGACTCTATCGAACTGATCTGGCCTGATCGTTCTTATAATCGTTACTATGATGTAAGGCTGAATACACTCCGTGAATTTGTACAACCGGATTTACCCGGTCCGCTGGCTTATGGAAAGATGCAAACACAACCTGTTTTACTGATCGCGGATAGTTCAGGTATGGAAGCGCATACGGAAGATGAATATATTGACTTTTATTATGAACGCAACCTGCCTGCATCACTCTCCAAAGAAGGGCCGGCTATGTCGGTGGGAGATGTTAACGGAGATGGACTGGAAGATGTGTTCATGGGTGGCGGCAAGGGACAATCTGCCCAACTATATGAACAGACTGCCAAAGGTACATTCAGGAAAAAGGAACAACCGGAGTTTAAATTATATGCGGACTTTGAAGATGTGGCATCGCTTTTCTTTGATGCGGACAAGGATGGAGACCTGGATTTATTTATTGGCGCCGGGGGCAATAATATGGAGAACGGTAGCCGTGAAGCACAGCACCGGCTGTTTAAGAATGACGGGCAGGGAAACTTTAAAATTGATGTAAGGGCTTTCCCGGATAATGATATGAATATCGCAGTTGCAGTAAACAATGATTATGATGGAGACGGGGATGAGGATCTTTTTGTGGGCAGCCGAAGTGTACCTTTTCAGTATGGGGCTAATCCGAAAAGTTATGTATACAACAATGACGGGCAGGGACATTTTACAGATATAACCAGGCAACTGAATAATGAACTGTCCCAAAGGGGAATGATCACCGGGGCGGCATGGACTGATATAACAGGGGATGGGAAAAAAGAACTGATCATCGTGGGCGAATGGATGACGCCAGTGATTTATGAATACCACAGGAAAAAGAACAAACTTCTGGAATTAAAACAAACCGGACTCGAAGAACTGTATGGCTGGTGGCAGACAATGAAGTCCTGTGACCTTAACGGGGATGGGTTGACTGACCTGGTGCTTGGTAATATTGGTGAAAATTTTTACCTGCGACCGGATAAAGAACACCCGGTAAAATTGTGGTTGAATGATTTTGACAAAACGGGCAGCAGGGATCATTTTTTAACAAGGAATATGGCAGGCAGGGACCTGCCGGTATTTTTGAAACGCGAGATCACCGATCAGTTTCCGGCCCTGAAGAAGGAAAACCTGCTGCACAGTGACTATGCGAAGAAAGATATGAAGGGTCTGTTTGGGGAGGAACTGCTGAAAAGTTCAACGCAAAAGAAATTTAATTTCTGTCAGTCGGTGATTGCCTGGAATGAAGGGCATGGAAAATTCAGGGTTGGCGTACTGCCGGTTTGGGTTCAGTTCTCCAGTCTGAATGCTATTGAGATGACAGATATCAATGAGGATAAGCTGCCTGACCTTATTTTAGGGGGCAATAAGTTCAGCTTTCCGCCGCAGTTTGGCCGGCTGGATGGAAGTTATGGCCAGCTTTTACTGAATGAAGGGAAAGAGAAATTCAATTTTGTGCAGCAACGCATCTCGGGTTTATATCGCAGGGGGGAAGTCAAAGGCATCCGGTCCATCCGGATTAACGGACAGCAATCCCTGCTCTTTGCTGTAAACAATGATAAACCTGTCGTTTATCGGGTAAAAAAATAAGACATTCGTAATACGTGAAGAAAAACAGATTTATATTTCATTTCATTTTATACAACCTGTTCGCTGCAGGGCTGTTGCTTTCTGGCTGTTCCGGTAAAATGAAAATCAAAGACCCGCTTTTTCGTTCATTGGGAAGTAAAACCACCGGTATTGGTTTCCGGAATGATCTGGTGTACACGAAAGAGTTTAATCTCTTTAAGTATATGTATTTCTATAACGGCAGCGGACTCGGAGCAGGTGATTTTAATAAGGATGGGAAAACTGATCTTTTTTTTGGTTCCAACCAGGGACAGAATAAACTTTACCTTAACCAGGGGGATTTAAAATTTTCAGATAAAACAACGGATGCCGCCATTCCTGATGACGGGGGCTGGACCACCGGTATATCAGTCGTGGATATCAATAATGATGGCTGGCCCGATATCTATGTCTGCCGTGTTGGGAATTTTGAAACACTGAAAGGAAAAAACCAGCTCCTGGTCAATAAGGGGAATAACAAAGACGGTGTTCCGGTTTTTGCTGATGAAGCCGCTGCATACGGACTTGATTTTTCCGGTTTCAGTACCCAGTCCGCTTTTTTTGATTTTGACCTCGATGGAGACCTGGATATGTTGCTGATGAATCACTCCGTACATCAGAACGGCACTTTCAAACCCCGGGCGGAATTTCTGAATACCTTTCATCCTTTATCCGGCGACCGGTTTTACCGCAATGACAGCGGAAAGTATGTTGATATCACCCGGGAAGTGGGTATCCAGAGTTCAGCAATCGGTTATGGACTGGGTATCGTCATCAGCGATCTGAACTTGGATGGCTATCCCGATATCTATATCGGGAATGATTTTCATGAAAATGATTATCTCTACATCAACCAGGGCAATGGAACCTTCAAAGATGAATGCCAGCAACGGGTCATGCATACCAGCCAGTTCTCGATGGGTGTGGATGCGGCGGATATTAATAATGATGGCTGGCCGGAAATCGTATCCGTGGATATGCTGCCATCGGATCCTTATATACTGAAGCGCTCCCTGGGCGAGGACACCTGGGATATCTTCAATTTCAAGATTGGTGCAGGCTATGCGCACCAGTACACCCGGAATAACCTGCAGCTGAGTCAACGGAACGGGCATTACAGTGAGACCGGCTTATATAGTGGTATTGCTGCCACCGACTGGAGCTGGGCCCCCCTGTGGATGGATTTTGATAATGATGGCCGTAAGGACCTGTTTATCTCCAACGGGATACCCAAGCGGATGAATGATATCGACTATGTGAACTTTGTGTCCAATGAAGAGATCCAGCAGCGGATCAACAGCAATTCGATGAATGATAAGAACATGGCCCTGATCAGCAAGTTTCCGGAGATCAAACTGCCGAATAAATTCTTCAGCAATAACGGCGACCTGTCTTTTACGGATGATGAAACCCGGGTGGAAGGGAATGAAGCCACTTATTCTAACGGGGCGGTATATGCGGATTTTGATAATGACGGAGACCTGGATATTGCGGTGAACAATATCAATGCGGAAGCCCTGCTGTATGAAAACCAAACCGCTGTTTCCGGGGAGCATTCATCTCTCCGGCTGAAGCTGGAAGGCCCGGCCGGTAACCGCAATGCCATCGGCAGCCGGTTGATTCTTTTCTCGGGCAGTGAAATTAAAACTTGGGACAAATACCCGGTAAGGGGTTTTATCTCCTCCATGGAAACCGATTTGATGATCGGACTGAAAAACACCAAAGTGGATTCCATGTTTTTGTTGTGGCCCGATAATCATTACCTGCGGATTAAACCAGACACAGTAAAAGGGGAAATGAGTTTCCGCTATACTTCCGGACTCCCCATATTCGATTTTAACAAGGTGCGGAATTTTTATCCACTGACCGGTTCTCCTGTAACAGATATTACAAAAGCAACCGGGATTGATTACCTGCATACAGAAAACCGCTTTGCCGAATTTGACCGTGAGCCCTTGTTACCGCATATGTTTTCCACGGAGAGTCCGGCCCTTGCCATCGGCGATATGAATAAGGATGGTCTTGATGATGTGTTTATTGGCGGAGCAAGAAACGAAGCAGATGTGGTTTTCCTGCAAAAGGCTTCCGGCCGGTTTATCAGGTCTTTTCAACCGGCACTGGAAGCAGACAGTGTGTACGAGACTACTGATGCGCTCTGGGTGGATCTGAATAATGATGGTTACTCGGACCTGGTGGCCGTGAGCGGGGGAAATGAATTTTACGGCGAGGATCTGCATAATATGCCGAGGGTCTATCTTAATGCCAAAGACGGAATACTGCGGAAGAAAGAAGATGCTTTTACTGGTTTATTCCTGACAGCTGCAGCAGTGACAGCAGATGATTTTACCGGCGACGGATTTGCCGATCTGTTTATCGGCAGCCGTACCATTCCCTTTGAGTATGGTCGGATTCCTTCCTCTTATTTACTGGTTAATGACGGACAGGGAAAATTTACAGACCGTACGGATCAATATGCACCGGGACTGAAACAGGCGGGTTTTGTAACCAGTGCACAATGGCTGGACCTGGATGGAGATCAGAAAAAAGACCTGCTCTGTACCTATGAATGGGGAGTACCTACTGCCTGGGTATGGCAGCAGGGTCAATTGACTCAAAAAGAAATAACAGGACATAAAGGCTGGTGGAATTTTATGTTGCCGGCCGATCTCGATAATGATGGCGATACCGATTTCATAGCCGGTAACCTTGGACTGAACTCCCGGCTGAAAGCCAGTAAGGAAGAACCGGTACGACTGTATGTGAATGATTTTGACAATAACGGAAAAAAAGAACAAGTGCTCACCTATTACCTGCAGGGAAAGGAAATCCCGTTTGCCAATAAAGCCGAATTGGAAAAGCAGATGCCGGGGTTGAAAAAGAAATATCTGTATGCCGCCGATTTTGCCAAAGCAAGGCTCAATGAATTATTCAGTCCTGAGAAACTCAGTACCTCAGCCCGCTATACTGCGGATTATTTTTCCAATGCGGTATTGATCAATAAGGGCAATCTTCATTTTGAACTGATCGCCCTCCCTGATGAAGCACAGCTAACGGAGCTGAGAACGGCGGTCGTGCTGGATGCGAACAAGGACGGGTTACCGGATATATTGATTGGCGGAAATTTCTATGAGAACAATATTGAAATGGGACGTTATGATGCGGGATATGGCACACTCTTACTCAACCGGGGCAATGGGGCTTTTACAACAGAAGCACTCAACGGACTTTCGATCAAAGGGCAGGTACGTCATATTGCCCCGCTGATGATCAATAAGCAACCTGCTTATTTCCTCGCCATGAACAATGACACAGCCAGGGTGATCCGGTTTCAGCAATAAATGATGATTAAATGACCGGGTAGTAAATCCGGGTGATCCATTTGCTACTGTCTTTTTCCTGTAAGCGGTCTGTGACCATTGACTCAAATGGAATTGCGGGAGCAATCCGTTTATAATCGGTGACATAGTGACTCACCTGGATATAGGCTTTCTTTATTTCTTCAGGTCCGCCTTTTACTTCCGTGATCAGGATATTACCACCACCCAGCATCCATTTGTAATGAATGGCTCCGGTGTCCGGCAACCGCCGGTTTACCGGGATGGCAACTCTTAACTCATAGTTTAAACTGTCGCGGGTGAAAATATTCAGCATAGGATGACCGGTGGCTTCAGCTTTTTGTGCCTGAATAAATTCATTCAGTTTTTTCACCAGGGCATATACCTGTTCAGTAGCGGGCAGGCCTTTTGTTACCGAGGACATATACACCAGATTCGAATCCACCACTTTTTCTTTCCGGATATCATACCCATACAGTTTCGAGACTGCACTATAATTTGTATTGATTGCCTGCAGTATAGTTGCGAAATGGTCTTTGATCTTTACCGCTTTCATATAAGCGGCGACCCGGCGAAAGGGATTATTTGAACCGGGAATACTGGTTTCCACATGCAGTAGACTGGAATCTGTTTTATTGGCAATCAGCGTCAGCTCGGCGGTGGTTTGCACCGCTCCTTCTTTAATGGAAAAGGATAATGACAGCATTTTCTGTTCTAATGGCTGAAAGAGGCCCCCGTTCAGTTCCCACGCACCGGTTGCATCTGCAGTCTTGCTGCCAGGCCACCATTCCGGCCAGCTTGCCGGCTGACTTAGTTTACGATAAAGTCCTTCTTTATTTGCCTCAACCCGGATCGTCTGACTGATTTTCAGGTTGGAAGGTATAAACAGATAGATGGAACCCAATGCCAGTCCCAGTAAAATGATGCTGATCAGTATCCCTTTTTTCATACGTGCAGTCTTTCTTTCTCAGCGTGAAAAATAATACATCTCCCAATAACCACCCAAATCCTTTTTGATTGAACGGGTTTGGTTAGAGCGCTGGAACTTAATTCATTTCATGGAAGAAAACCCGGCCTCAATTTCCCAACAACAAACGTTTGCAACCAGCCCGGCCCCCTCAGTTCAGTACGGAACTCCCTGCTGTTTTTTGTATTTTCCGGGTCCAAACGATTGCTTATGACATTGGCAAAACCACGGTTAAGTTTCTGGCAGATCATTAACATGAATGTGGGCTTTTTCGGCATTCAGTACAGTTTTGGTTTGCAACAAAGTGCCGTGAACCCTATTTATGATTTTCTGGGGGCAAAGCCGGATGAAATTCCCTGGCTCAATCTGGCCGGACCATTAACCGGACTTGTCATTCAGCCGATCATTGGAGCCCTGAGCGATAAAACCTGGCACCCACGCTTCGGCAGAAGAACTCCCTACTTTTTTATTGGTGCCATGATCTGCAGTATCGCCCTCTTTCTTTTTCCCTTCAGCAGCGCTTTATGGATGGCCGCCGGTTTATTGTGGTTACTGGATGCAGGCAACAATACGGCCATGGAACCCTACCGGGCTTTTATTGCTGATAAGCTGGACCCTTCCCAGCAGCCGACCGGGTTCCAGGCACAGAGTTTTTTTACCGGCTTTGGACAGACCCTGGCGAATGTCTCACTGTTTATATTTCCGCTGATCTTTATTGGTAAAACCGGCAAGCTACCCACCTGGGTATTTGCCTCATTTTTCCTGGGGGCTGTATGTTCCATCGTTTCTATCTGGTGGAGTGTGAGAACCACCCCGGAAATCGCGCCCGATGAAAATGAACTCGCATTGATCAAAGAAAAGAACAGGGGGATGCCGCATCCTGCCGTACAGTTTTTCTTATCCATACTGACCACACTGATCGCGTACGCGGTGATTGCTGTTTTACTGATACCTTCTTTAGTGATGCCCGGACTGATCCGGAAAATGCTGAGTTATGTGGAAGCACATCCCACCCTGAAAATACTTTTTGCACAGAATATTGAAATCATCGATGCCATCACTCAGATGCCCAAAGTAATGTGGCAACTGGCACTGGTCTACCTGTTTCAATGGTATGCCCTGTTTTGTTACTGGCAAAACTCTTCAAAAAGTATCGCTTTGTCTGTCTGGAATACGACCCCGGAACAAAACAGTGAGTTGTATGAGAAAGCCGTTGGCTGGACCGGCCTGGTGAATGGCTGGTATAATATTGTCACTTTCCTGTGTGCCTTTGGCCTGGTCTGGTTTGCCCGCCGTTTTTCACCGAAGCTGGTGCATTTCGGTTGTTTAATACTGGCCGGTATTGGCTTACTGGTTTTCCCCTTTATAGAAAACAAATACCTGTTGTTTCCGGCCATTACCGGTTTTGGAATTGGCTGGGCCAGTATGATGGGTATTCCTTACCTGATTGTGGTCAGTAAGATTCCAAAGGAACGTTATGGGGTGTATATGGGAGTGATCAATATGATGATCGTGATCCCGATGTTCATACAGACCCTGTCGTTTGGTTATATATTAAAACATTTTCTGAATAATAATGCTGGTTACGCGATTGCCTTTGCCGGTGTCCTGTTGCTGATCGCCGCTTTGCTGACCCTGCGTATCCAGGCAGATGATCAACCAGTCAGCGGCGAAGTAAATTTTTCGGCCGGTCATTAAAAAAGTCTTTTATGAAAAATGTCCGATTCAATCTTGCTGTTTTATGCCTGGTGATCAGCATCACTTCCTGCAAACTCATGCCCAAAGAAAAAGAGGAAGCGAAGAAAGCCGAAATAAAAAAGACCTGGTGGAAGGAAGCCACCGTGTACCAGATCTATCCGCGCAGTTTCAAAGACAGTGATGGGGACGGGGTAGGTGACCTCAAAGGAATCATCTCTAAGCTCGATTATATAAAAAGCCTGGGGATTGATGCGGTCTGGCTGAATCCCGTTTATGCATCTCCCAATAAAGACAATGGCTATGATATCAGTGATTATGAAAATATACAGCCACAGTATGGGACAATGAGTGATTTTGATACCCTGCTGAAGGGTTTTCATGCCCGGGGAATCAAAGTGATGATGGATATGGTGCTGAATCACTGCAGTGACGAACATAAGTGGTTCCTGGAGGCCAGGAAATCAAGAACCAGTCCCTATTATAATTATTTCCATTGGTGGCCGGCAGAAAAAGGGGAGCCGCCCTACCGGTTCAGCATTTTTGATGAGAAAGGATATGGCTGGGAATTCAATAAAGCAACCAACTCGTATTATCTCCATTATTTCGGCGACTTCCAGCCCGACTTAAACTGGGAAAACCCGGCACTCCGCCAGGACATCTATAAGATGATGCGCTTCTGGTGCGATAAAGGCGTGGATGGTTTCCGGATGGATGCCCTGGCCTTTATTTCTAAAGATACCAGCTGGCCTTCGAAACTCCCGGATGAATACAAGGGAAGCTGGCCCATGTATTATGCAAGCGGTCCGCACTTGCATGACTATATCCAGGAAATGAATAAGGAAGTATTAAGCAAATACAATCTGGCTACCGTGGCTGAAGCCATGGGCGATATTCCCCGCGTGAAAAAATTTGTAGATGAAGACCGCAAGGAACTGAATATGGCTTATCATTTTGAAGCAATTGATTTTGGTTATTTACCAGGCGAATACAAAATGCCCGATCCGAAGGGCTATGATTTTGTAACATGGAAACAAGTGTATTCCAAATGGGACAGCGCCTTTACGGATAAGGGATGGGGTACCATGTACCTGGCCAATCATGATCAGCCGCGAATGCTCACGCGCTGGGGAAATGATAGACCGGAGTACCGCGACTACTCCTCCAAATTACTGACTACATTTATCCTCAGTATGAGGGCTACCGCTTTTTATTATTTCGGGGATGAGATCGGTATGAACAATATTAAGTTTGACCGGGTGGACCAATACAATGATGTGGAATTGCTCACGAATTACGAGCAGGTAAAAGCAAAAGGAGGTGACCTGAAACGTTTTCTCGAAGGCATGAAAATCTCCAGCCGTGACAATGGCCGCACCCCGATGCAATGGGATACCACGGTGAATGCAGGATTTGGTACTGGTATGCCCTGGCTGCCGGTAAACAGCAATTACAAAATAGTGAATGTGACCGCCCAGGATAAAGACCCCAACAGTTGTCTGAACTATTTCAGGGCCATGCAAAAACTCCGGAAGGAAAATGAAGTGCTGATATACGGGAAGTTTACTTTATTGGATAAAGACAATCCGGCCGTGTTTGCTTATACGCGGGAGTGGAAAGGAAAGAAATGGATGGTACTGCTGAATTTTAAAGACAAAGTTGCAACGGTGACCACCGGGCTCGACCTGTCAAAGGCAAAAGTGATGATGCATAATTATGCCGCCACTTCCACCAATGGCACACTTAAACCCTATGAAGCGGTGATCTATGAACTGTAAAATGGATAAGCATGAATAAAAAAATTATTACCTGGTCAATCGCAGTGGGTTTGGGCGGTCTTCTGTTCGGCATGGATGTAGCGGTTATTTCTGGTGCGGAAAAAACGATACAGCAGCTATGGGGGCTGAGCGACTGGGTGCATGGCGTGGCAATTGCCATGGCCTTATTCGGTACCAGCATCGGGGCCGCGTTTGGCAATATTCCGGCCAACCGGATCGGACGAAAAAAATCACTGATCTGGATCGGTATTTTATTTTTTGTGTCTTCAGTCGGCGCAGCACTGGCGCCCGAAGTGATCAGTTTCATGTTCTTCCGGTTTGTCAGCGGATTGAGTATCGGCGCTTCCTCCGTAGTGGCACCGGTTTATATTTCTGAAATTGCTCCGGCAAAATACCGGGGACGGCTGGTGATTTCTTTCCAGATGAATATTGTGGCAGGTATCCTGCTGGCTTATCTCTCCAACTATCTTTTACAGGGTGTGGGTGGGGAGAATGACTGGCGCTGGATGCTGGGTATTGTTGCTTTCCCTTCATTACTTTTCTCTCTGTTCATGGTTTCAGTGCCGGAAACACCAAGGTGGCTGCTCCTGTTTAAAAATGATGAAGTACAGGCAAGAAAAGTTTTATCCATTACGGAGGATGATCCGGATAAAACCATCCGGGAACTGAAAGCGGCTTCCACACTGCGCAGTGAGCCGCTGTTCAATAAAAAATTTTACAAACCATTATTACTGGCCTTCCTGCTGGCTACGTTTAACCAGCTTTCAGGCATCAATGCCATTATCTATTTTGCGCCCCGTGTTTTTGAAATGGCACACATTGAAAAAAGCAGTGCCTTTTTAAGTACGGTGGGTATCGGGGTGATCAACCTGTTCTTTACGGTATTGGGCTGGTCGCTGATCGATAAATTCGGGCGTCGTACCCTGATGTTTATCGGTTCACTGGGTTATATCGTTTCTCTGGCACTGATCGCCTGGTCTTTTCACACCGGATCGGGATCCTTCATCGTATATTATGTTTTCCTTTTTATTGCGGCGCATGCGGTAGGACAAGGAGCAGTGATCTGGGTATTTATTGCTGAAATTTTCCCCAATTCCGTCAGGGCGGCGGGAACTTCCTTTGGCAGTCTGACCCATTGGGCCTGGGCCACCATGATCACCCTGGTCTTTCCTTCCTTCGCGGGTAATCCGCATATTGGCGGGGCTAAAATCTTTGCGTTCTTTGCGGGCATGATGGTCCTCCAGTTATTGTATGTATGGAAAATGATGCCCGAAACAAAAGGAGTGGCACTGGAGGATATGGATAAAAAAACCATCGTACATGTATGAGTAAGATTCTATGTATCGGCGAAGCCCTGATTGATATGATCTGTACCGATAAAGGCAGGACCTTGTCGGATGGAGAGAACTTCCTGAAGAAACCCGGGGGAGCACCCACCAATGTGGCAGCGGCTATTGCCGCCCTGGGCGGAAAGGTGGACCTCGCCGCTAAAGTAGGGGTGGATCCCTTTGGCCAGCACCTGGTGGATGTTATGAACGGTTTCGGTGTGGATACCACTTATATGTTGCGGGATGCGGATCATTTCACCACGTTTGCCTTTGTATCCCTGATGGAAAACGGGGAACGGGATTTTTATTTTAACCGCGGGGCAGACGGACAACTCAGCAAGGCGGATATTGAAAATATAAACCTGGAGCAAATCAGCATTGTACATTTTGGTTCGGCCACCGGTTTTCTGCCGGGCCCTCTGCAGGAAGCCTGCCTGTTTTTATTACAGCAGGCAAAGGCCCGGAACATCTTTGTGAGTGTTGATCCGAATTACCGGCACCTCTTGTTCCGGGAGAACAGGGCTTCCTTTATTGAACAGAGCTGGCATTTCCTGGAACAATGCGATTTCTTCAAGCTAAGTGATGAGGAAGCCCTGCTCTTAACGGGAGCGGCAACATTGGAAGAAGCGGCAAAACAATTCCTGGAAAAAACCAATGCCGTATTCGCCATTACGCTGGGGAAGGAAGGGACCCTGCTGGGACGGGATGGTCAAACCGGAATAATCGGGAGTATTGTGGTGAAACCCGTGGATACAACCGGGGCCGGAGATGCTTTTGTGGGAGCGGTCCTTTATCAGCTTTTACAGAAAGGCACAACGGAGCACAGCCAGGAAGAATGGAATCAGATTATTTTAAATGCCAATAAAGCGGGTGCCAGAACCTGTGAATACCTGGGTGCGATGGAAGCATTCCGGCACCTCAGCAGTAATATATTTAAATAACCAGCGCACGTGTATAACCACCAGTTACATCAGCAGATTAATGCTGTTTTACAAAACGAACAGATTGATATCGGGGGAAAGGACAATCATTTCTTTACCCGCTTTATCGCCAATGCCACCGCTATAGATGCCTTGTTTCATGAAATTTACGGACGAACCGAAAACGGGGCATCGTATTTTGATCAGTTAATACACCTGCTGACCCGCGCTCATTCGCAGCGGACTGAAAAGCTCCGGGACAGGGACGCGGAGAAAGGAGCAAAAGGCCATTGGTTCCTGAGCAATGATTTAGCCGCCATGAGTTTGTACGTGGATCGTTTTGGGGGTAACCTGAAAGGCCTGGCCAATAAACTGGATTATTTCAAGGAACTCGGGGTCAATTTCCTGCACCTGATGCCGGTATTTGAAAGTCCGGAAGGTGAAAGTGACGGGGGATATGCGGTATCTGATTTCCGTAAAGTGGATAAACGTTTTGGGAGTCTCGGCGACCTGCAGCAACTGCAGCGACGGATGCAGGATGAACAGATGTACCTGATGCTGGATATTGTACTCAATCATACTTCCCATCATCATGAATGGGCTACGAAAGCTAAAGCCGGTGATAAAAAGTACCAGGATTATTTTTATATGTATCAGGACCGCAGGCTGCCTGATCAGTTTGACCGGGCCATGCCGGAAATATTTCCCGAATCTGCCCCCGGTAACTTTACCTGGATTGAGGACATGAACAAATGGGTGATGACGGTATTTCACCGCTACCAGTGGGATCTGAATTATACCAATCCGCAGGTGTTTCTTGACATGCTGGAGAATATTTTCTTCTATGCTAACCTGGGGGTGGATATTCTGCGTATCGATGCGCCGGCCTTTATCTGGAAACAAGCGGGTACCACTTGTCAGAATCTGCCGCAGGCACATACCCTGCTACGGCTGATCAAGCAATGTGTGGAAGTTTCTGCACCGGGTATGGCCCTGCTGGGTGAAGCAATCGTAGCACCCAAAGAGATCATGAAATATTTCGGTACCGGTTTATATACTGCCAGGGAATGTGATTTTGCCTATAATGCCACACATATGGCCCTGCAATGGGATGCCCTGGCCACTATGGATACCCGCGTAATGCTGGCGGCACAACACGAGATCCTGCAAAAACCTTATGGCAGTTCCTGGATCACGTATACCCGTTGTCATGATGATATCGGGCTGGGCTATGATGATTATATGATTCAGCATGCCGGCTTTAATCCTTTTGAACACCGGCGTTTCCTGAAGGATTATTTTTCCGGTACCCTGGAAGACTCCCCGGCCCGCGGTGCTTTATTTTCCGTGAATCCTAAAACAAACGATGCGCGGATCAGTGGTTCACTCGCTTCGCTTTGCGGACTGGAGAAAGCCATTGCGGAACAAAATGAATTTACCATACAGCAATCGATTTCCAAAATACTCCTGATGCAGGCCCATAGTTTTTTCCTGGGGGGGCTGCCCATGATTTTTTACGGAGACGAGGCAGGGTATACTAATGATTATTCGTACCTGCAGGAGCATGGTAAAAGTTATGACAACCGCTGGATGCACCGGCCTGTTATTGACTGGGAGAAAAATGAACGGATCCATACGGCAGGCACGATTGAATACCAGGTTTTCCAGGCCACCAGGAAACTGATCAGTATCCGGAAAAATTTATTTGCCATAGGGGATTATAAAAACCTGACCTGGATGACCCCGCATAATATCCATGTGGCCGGTTACCTGCGTACTTTTGAAGACCAGAAAATTTATTGCTTGTTTAATTTCAGTGATCAGCCATCTTACCTTACCTGGTTTGCTTTTAAAGAACATGGAGCTGCTCCTCAGAAGATATTTGATCACTGGGCCGAAAAGGAATATGAAGTGGGTTATGATCACCAGTACCTGGTACTGGAGCCTTACCAGTTTATGTTATTGGAAGCAAAGTAATACGGTTTATTGAGCAGGCCCGTATGTACTGATCAGGGCCAGCAATACACCATTGGTCCAGCCAAATCCATCCTGGCCTTCATATTCTCCGCCCCCGGCTTCAAGATGGATGTCTGTTACATTGTATTTCTCCATCAGTTTACCGGTACGTTTAAATACATCGGTATTGAGTTGAATCCATCGCCGGGCAATTTCTTTAGCCAGGGTTGAATAACCATAATTTTCCAGCCCTTTGATGGTCATCCATTGCAGCGGGGCCCATCCATTGGGCGCATCCCATTGCTGACCGGTGGTTTCAAGCGTGGTGACAACGCCGCCGTCCTTCAGCATTTTTTCTTCGATAAGCAGGCTGATCCTTGCTGCCTTTTCAGCATCAGTGATTTTAAAATAGAGCGGACTGACACCTGCCAGGGTGATGGCAGTCTTCTGTTTGTCCTGCTGCCAGTCATAATCCATATAAAAACCAATGGCTTCATTCCAGCAGTATTTTTCAATGGCCTGTTTTCTTTTTTCTGCAGTCTGTACCCATTGAATGGATTTGACGGCTTCTCCCTTCAGTTCATACGCCAGGGCAAGGGTTTGTTCCAGGCTCAGCAATAAACAGTTCAGGTCAACGGGTATGATATCAGTGCAATGAATACTGGAGAAATCACCCGGTTGTTTAAACCAGCGGCTGCTGAAATCCCAACCGGATTCAGCACCGGCCCGTAAATGACCATAGAGCTGTTCTCCGGGTTGTTTTGTGGTGGCGGCCAGTTCAATATCCTCCCGGTAAGATTCAGGACGCGGGCTGCTTCCTTCATCTTTATACCGGTTGAGTATTTCCCCGCCCGCCAGCAATACACAATGAAAACCGGCCCTGTTTGATTCATTCAAGTCAGCAGCCCCTTTCATCCAGAACCGGTATTCCTTTTCCAGTTGCGGCAGGTATTCCAGGTAAACAGATGCTCCTTTTTTCTCAGCCAGCAGGGCAAGCATCCGGGAATAAAAAGGAGGCTGTGACCGCCCGATAAAATAATGGCGGTTTCCATTCGGTATATAACCCAGCGTATCGATGAGATAAGAGAAATTACGGATCATATTTTCAATCATATCATATCGTCCGGAAGCGGCAAGGCCAAGCATGGTAAAATAACTGTCCCAGTAATAGATCTCGCCAAACCGGCCACCGGGTACAATATACGGATGCGGAAGCGGGATCAGGGAATCCTGCTCTTTATCAGGTGCACGGGTCAGCACTTTCCACAATGTTTCAATATTAGCCGTGACGGGTTTCGTCTTATCACTGGTAAAATGTTCCGAATGCGGAACCGGCAAATCAAAATGAGCCAGTACAAAATTCTTCAGGTCAAAGCCTGTTTCATTTTTTTGAACTTCATAAGCAGCCAGGATGGAAGCATATTCTTTTTTTGGATGGCAGTCCACAAAGGTTTTTCCATCGGGGAATATTCTTCCCAACTGGACGGCTTCAAATAAGGGATTGCTGAAGAGGTTCACTTTTTTTTCAGTCATATACCAGTTGATTAATGGCTGACTCCGCTTCCGGAGATTTTTACAACATCGGTCGCCGGTTGTATTTTCTTAAAGATATAGAGCAATAAGATGAGCATGCCAAGCGGTGCTAATGAAAAATAAAAGGCTGTCTGTCCTCCCCAGGCTTCAAAGATATGCCCGGTAATAATTGAACCGGTTGTGCCGCCCAATGCAGAAAAAACTACGATCAGTCCGGACATCGAGGCATGTTTATGTGCCGGCAGATTACTCAGAATAACTGAATTGATAGCCGGGTAAACCGGGGCAAGGAACAACCCGATCAGCGGGAATGCATACGCCACCAGTGGAATATCTTTGAGCTGGCTGATTGTTCCTCCGCTGATATTACCGGTCAGGGGTACAGTTACCAATACCAGGCCGGCCGCAGCCAGCAGGCAGCCGGTCAGCACATAGATCCATTCCGTTTTTCGCAGCAGCATACCGGCCAGGAAACGGCCAAGTGCAATTGAAGCGGACATGATGCTGGCCATTTGTATGCTCAGGCTCGTATTGAGTCCAAGCACATCTTTATTAAAGGTCGGCAACCAGCTCATGATACTCTGTTCGATCAACACATAGAAAAAAGCACAACCGATAAAGACCAATACCAATGGGAGGATAATCAGTTTCAGCATGCCGCTGAAATCATCGGATAAGGATTTCGATTCCTGTTTTTCGGCCTGCTGCACAGCGCTTTCGTCCAGCGGCGTGGTCAGTAATAATATAAAAGCGATAGCCGTAAGTCCGGCCAGCAGGTAATAAACGGAAAACCAGGACCTGGATGCCGGATGATCATTGTCCACAAAGGCACTGAAAATAAAATTACCAATGAGCACACCCCCCATAAAAAAAGATTCCAGGAAACACATCAGGCCAAGGTGTTCTTTTTTACCGGAGGTCACCAATCCCAATGTGGCAAACACACTCACTTTGATCAGGGCAAAGCTGAGGCCGGTCACTGCAAACAGCAGTTTGGTCATCCAGAAACTGTTCAGGGAAGGCATGGCCAGGCAGATCAATGTTACCAGGGCCAGTGCGGCGAGCATGGTTTTTTTGTAACCGATTCTCACTACATAGGAGGCGATCAGAAAGGAGGTGAAGGCAATGCTGAGATCTTTAAAAGCTTCCAGCACACTGGCAGCTCCTTTTGTCACCCCAAAATTATTCTGTACCTGCAGGATAACCGTACCCACACTGTTGAGTAAAATGGCAAATACAAAATAATTCAGGAACAGGGAGAGCTTGATCTTGGTGGTATTCATTGCAATCATTTATAGTGGACTGCCGGCCGGGCAGGCAGGTCTTTGTTTCTGTTATTTTTAAAAATAACCCATCATTCCCGTGCGGGCAAATACCAGCCGGACCTATAACGTTTGCGTGGATAAATAATCAGGATCAGATGGATCCGCCTTCGATCAGTTCAGCCTCGAGGTAGCTGAATTCAGGAAATGGTTCCTGCCGGATCGCCGCCATCATTTGTGAAAAAGCCAGCTTGCCCAGTTTCCCGCCATTGGTTTCCACATACGTGATCTTGGGATCATACATCGTGGGAAAAAGGCCGTTACTGATACTGATCACCGAAATTTCTTCGGGTACTTTCAGCCGCATTTCATGAATGGCCTGCATCACACCCACCAGGATCATATCACCCATGCAAAAGACCACATCCGGCCGGTCTTTACTTTGCAGGGCTGCCAGGCATACTTCCCTGGATTTATCAATACCTTCCGGGTAATCAATGGAAAACTGTGGAACCGGGTCTGCCTTTTCCAGGGTTTCCCGGAATGAAGCGGCCCTCATCCTGGTGATACTTAAATGCGGATGACCAAAAAGCCCCAATACCTTTTTCTTTTTTTTCAATAATATGGTTTCAGCCGCCATCCTCGCTGCTTTGGCATCGGATAAACAGACTTTATGATAATCCGGCAATTCAGGCACACGATCAAAAAATACCACCGGAATCTTCAGGTCCCGCAGTTTTTGAAAGGAAGACATGTCTTCGGTTTCAATGGAGACCGAGGCAAAAACTCCCGATACCATATTTTTCCGGAAGAGGTGCAGGTTGGCATTTTCAATTTCAAGATGATCTCTTGACTGCATAATCAGTACAGAATAACCCTGTTCACGGGCCAGCTCTTCAACAGAGGCAATAAAGGAATCGTAAAAGAAGTTATCGATCGAAGGAACCAGTATCCCTAGTATATTACTCTGGCGGGTTCTTAACTGTACGGCATTGTGATTGGGCTCATATTCCAGTGCTAAGGCCAGTTCCCGTACCCGGGTCTTGGTTGTCTCTGAAATATCAGGGTGATCTTTCAGGGCCCTGGATACAGTAGAGATACTGATACCCAGCACTTCTGATAGTTTTTTCAGCGTGCTTTGCTG
Organism: uncultured Chitinophaga sp.; assembly: GCA_964650455.1. Taxonomy (GTDB): domain Bacteria; phylum Bacteroidota; class Bacteroidia; order Chitinophagales; family Chitinophagaceae; genus JJ008. Next base: position 36,748 of record CAZYTV010000003.1, read on the forward strand.
CATGAATAATAGTTAAGCAATCGGAAGTAAACAAATGTTAGCAACTAAAGATAGTTTTTATTTAAACAATAAGAGGCGTTGTAATTCTTTACAACGCCCCTTATTTGCCTATGTCAGGCTATAAAAAAACTCATTCTGCTCCATCGGTTCTTGCCCTGGCGATGGCAAAGTCACCTACTTTATTTCCCGTTTCCAGACCTTTTTCACAATCACTGCGGTAATGGATAGCACCATACACCCTGGATATGGAAGCTTCTTTGGCCATGTCTGTATAGGCAGCAGCACGTCCAGGAATTACATGTCCGAGTATCGTTGCGGCGGCAGCACTGAAAGTGGAGTGACCGGAAATATAGGAGGGGAAATTGGGTAAACCGGTCAGTGTCTTTATCTGTGGATTTACCTGTGATGGCCGGGGATTAAAGTAGGTGTACTTGGCATCCCAGCAGGCGATCGCTGCATCCATCATGGCCATATTTAAAAGAGCCATATTCCTGGCCCAACGCACTTCACTGAAGTTCTGCTGGATAAAATCATCTGCTGCAATGGCATTCCAGTGCCCGGGTGGGGTATAAGTGGCCACTCCGTCTGCCCAGAAATGCACAATGCGTATCTGTTCACGGGTGGCATTTTTACTATACTGCAGCACTTCGTCTGTTTCCTGTTTAAACTGCGCAGATGAAGTGGAAGGTGGCGGGCCCGGTCTTACCTGGGTAACCATCGTTAATGAATCAAACAAAAAGCTCCGCACTTTTCCGAATGCAGGAAGCATCGGGGGCCTTTTCGGAGATTCTAGGCTGATCCAGGGTGTTTCACCCCGGGCAATCGTTTCATTTTCCATTTGCGTCCACAAAGCCTGGTTGCCCGCTGCCGCCCCGGCCCTGTCGCCCCGGGCGCGGGTTACAAATTTCTGTGCAACAGACTTCCCCAAAGATTCTCCTGCTTCAAGGTCACTCCGTACATTGGCTCCGGCAATCAGTCTTGCTTTTTTATGTGCTTCTGCTTTTTGCTGTATAAAATCCTGATCACCGGGGAAAAGCAGTTTCAGTAATTCCACGGAAACACCGATTACCACCGCATCTTCTGAAGGATAGGAAGGCAAGGTGGATTTGGGAATCAGCGATTGGATACTGGCATCCACCGTATAGGGAGCTGCCCGGTTGTAGAGATTTTTATAATGCCAGGCCGCCACCAGTGCATCATACTGCGCGGCTGCTATATAAGCGTATGCACGGGCAGCATAAGGAGGATTGGCAAACGGAAATTGCGGATAGGCAAGAGGGTTAGAGGCACTGGGCAACGGATAAGTGCCGTCTGCATTCTGATAAGGAGGAAGATTATGTTTCGCCACCAGTTCACGCATGATCTCATTCCAGCGCAGCACCGCACCAGCACTCCAGTACTTCACCAGCTCTTTTTCATTGGTGGTCAGGTCGGCCTGCCAGGTTTTGATTTCGTTGAGCTGGGCGATGTATTCGGGCGTGGTGGTGGCAATAGGAGCCGCAACCGGAAATTCAGTGGGCCCTGTTAGTAATACCGGTCTCCAGTTACCCGCATTGGCATCAGTATTTGATGGCTGAAGAGCCTGGGTATGATCCGTTCTGCCTTCCACTTCTTTGTTGCACCCGGAAAGCAGCAGGCCGCTGAGGCCTGACGAAATGATAAGGAGGTAAATTATTTTTTTCATGTCAGTTCTTTTTTGAGGATTGATCACCCGATGATTTTTTGCTGTTCAGATCAAGTACATAGAAAAAGGATCCATAAACGGTACTGGTCTGACCCATATTTCTGCCCGCCAGCGTCAGGTTTCCCCCGGTTACAACAGACAACTGGGGAACAGATGGAATCACATACTTGATATTAATACCGGCGGTGGTGACATTCATCCGATTGCTGGGGAAAGGCATATTGTTCCGGGTGATATCAAATCCACCCAGAGTGGTCCAGTTGTTAACCACCGCTTCCGCGATCAGCCGGAATGAACGGTATCCTGCCCGGAAATTAAAATTCATGGCATCGGGCATGGCTACTTTATCGGTCAGGTGAAGCTGTGTGGTATAATAGGAATTGCGGTCAATTTCAATATTACTGCGTAAAACATAGGTGGCAGAACCCGTCACAAAGAGTTTCCCCAACAGGTAATCGCCCATAACCCTGGCAGATACTGTTTTACTTTTCAGGCCAATGGACAAGGGAAGGTAATCGGGTGTATAATTACTGGTGGGAACAGAAAGACCGGCAATACCAAAAACAGACAAAATGCCGTTACCCCGTTTTTTATGGTAAGCCCTCCATTTGGCAAACAGGCTGAGATCCTGCAGACCCTGCATGCCTTTCATGGTTCCGGCGGACGCCTTTGTTTTCATATAGGGCAGACTGAAAAGCAGGTTCAGTTTACGGCTGGCCCCGTAATTGCCCATCACACTGTAAACACTGCCGGATACAGTTCCGAGATTCAGGTTATTCCGTTTCAGGGTGCCTTCCCAGTAGTTTTTCCAGCTGCTGTAGCTGTACATGGGTCCCACACAAAAGGCATTTTTCTCCATCATGATGGCATCAATATCGGTCTGGCCATACACTTTTCCACCGGCCAGTACCATGCAGGTAATGCCCAATGAAATAATCAGGTATTTCATGTTAAAATCGTTGGTTTTTGTTTCGCAATTATTTTTTCATCCGGAGACGCTGGTTGACCAGGTCTCCCACTTTTCTTCCATACTCTGTACTCACGATACAGGAGCTATGAAAGTGAATCCCTCCGTAAAAACGGGCCCAGTTATTTTCCAGGGCCGCCTGGCGGAAAGAAGTAAATGATCTGTTTTTAATGCCAAACTCCAGTTCCGAGGTGTCGGTATAAGCAAAATGATCGCCAAATACACTGGTCAGCGCTTCAGCGGCAGAAGAAGAAACCGTACTGTGCCCGCAGGTATACTCCGGGAAGGGAGGTGTCTGCAGGAAAGGTTTCCACTCCGCATCAACATATTTATTGATGACCGTTTCCGGCCGTACCGTATTGCTCCTGAATTTCTCATCCCAGCACTGGATAAAGCCATCGAACATGGCGATTGCAGTCTTCGTATACGCATAAACGGTAGTGTTGTAATCCACTTTAGCTTTTTGCGCGGCAATACCCACAATATTCATCCAGTGACCGGGGGGCGAGAATTTCTTGGTCATAAACATCACGTGCCCGGATACATTCAGCCGGGTGCCCAGGTCATCCCAGAATTCCGCGATATGCTTTTGCTCGTCGGTTAAACTGTCGCCTGCATTTTTCACCGCCATGACTTCCTTGTAGTATACACTGTTTTTATTCTTTATATCAAAAGGGGGTGGTGGCGGCGGCGTAAACATATCGGCGCTGTCCATGACCATGGTCCGGATCTCTCTCCAATGTGGTTCGAGGGCCTGTGCATACATGGGTGGTGTCGGAATCCAGCGGCCGGGTGTGTCTATCACGGTGTATTTGGGGGCGGTCCTTGTTTGCGCATAGTTGTCTTTCTTACTCCAGGCCAGGATCACTTTACCAACCGTGTCAGCAAAGGCGACGGTGTTTTTATATACAGATCCGGGCATGCCATGATCTTTCACCAGTTTTTTCAGGCTGTCCACATAGTCCTGCATACTGCCTTCCGGAAAAGTAACCGCTTCGCCAAGTTTGCAGAACGCGAGAATACTGGCAAAATGGAAATCAATTTCCTGTCCGGCGGGTGCGGCTGGTACGACACTGAGCCCATTCACCTGTCCGGCGAGTGACTGGTACTGATCCGGGTAACCGGCGGCGATGATCTCATAAGCCGCGATATTGGCATAGAGATAATTCCTGGAAGCAATGATGGGCGGAAAATTATTCTGCATCACCACATTGTTCAGTTCTTTCACCGTTTTGGAATAGAGGAAAGGGTTGCCCGTGATTTCTTTATAATCACTTTTAGTATTACAGGCACTTACAGCAATCAATGCTGCAATAGCCACAACTGCTATACGCATACGAATTCGTTTGTTAAAATAGTTGAAATAAAAAAAAGAATGGAGTCTGGATGAATCAGCACTCCGGGGGGGCATGTGGTACCTGGCCGTTTATCTCAACCGGGAGAAGCAAATAGCCGTCATGAAAAGTAATTGACAGCATGACCACTTTACTTGAGAAAGCAGTATTCAACTGATCATCAAAATCTCCCAGGCTGTTTTTTATAAGGGTGGGTGATGGTTGTTTCTGTGTTCCCTGTTCCGTGGTGGACAGCATGCTGTTGGCGCGGGTCAGATCAAAGCGCATATCTTTCAGTTGCTGGCGCGATTGGTTAGGTATGCACTGGAAGATCACCACATCACCATCGATCTTTTTCTTTACATAGGTATAGGACTGTCCATCGATTTCAATATTACCATAGTGACGTTCGTACCCGGTATAGCGTTGCTGGTAAGGCATGTTCAGCGGCATCCGGATTTCAATAAGATTCGTTTCATCATACACTTCCTGGTCGAGCATCGATTCCAGGTTGCGGTCGGCTTTATGCTGCAGCAGGTTGATAAAAGGATGATACCCTCCTGTACTGAACAGGAGGATCAGTGAAAAGCATATGGCAATTATCTTTCTCAAGTCAGCAGTCGTCGGTTTTTATTACCGCACAATATATGTTTTTTTCTCCCGTCCCGCACCGGTAATGGTCAGGCTTTTCCAATGACCAGGAAGTGCTGTTTTTAGCTGCACCAGTCCCTTTGGGGTGATTTCGATTCCACCAAATCCCATCAGGATACTCTGCAGAATACCTCCGGCACCTGTGGCAAAATACGGGTTGGTGCCTCCTTTTGTTTCAGCGATCACGCGGAACGGCGGATTCAGATTGGGCAGGTAAGCCTCTTTAAACCAATGATATGCTTTTTCACCTTCGCCCAACCGCGCATACAGGGTTGTGAATACCGCTTGAGTCATGGCAGGTGTACCTTCATTGGGAACCCGCTTTTCATAATATTCAAGATCCTTCCGGATGGCATTGGGGTCCCTCACTTCTTTCAGCGGATAAGCCAGCAGGTTTACATCAGCCTGTTTAATGCCTTCGCCTGTATAGGTAGCATGTTCTTTTGTCACCCCGTCATCGAATTTCAAAATCGGAATATTAGCCGCTACCAGCATCCAGTCCGGATCAGCAGGGATGCCTAAAACGTTGGCGGCTTCAGTGGCAAACTGCAGGTTGGCCCTGGCGGCTGCATTGGTAAATGCATCGTTGTCGACGTTTTCGGCCCACTCATCAGCGGCAACCACATTATTTATATCATAGTGACCGGGTCCTTTTCTTTCCACCCGGCTGGACCAGAAATCGGCCGTGGCGGAGAGCATGGGCCATCCTTTTTCACGCAGCCAGTTTTTATCCTGAGTTACACAGTAGTAATTCCAGGCGGCAATGGCCACACAGCCTGTTATATGATGTTCAAAGGGTCCGCTCAGTGCCCATACCGGTGTTTCTTCCACACCGGAATCTGCACTTTCCCAGGGAAACATCGCTCCTTTATAACCTTTGCTGAATGCATTTCTTTTAGCCGCATCCAATCGCTGGAAACGGTATTCCATCATGCTTTTGGCGAGCCCGGGATGCAATACCAGTAAAGCCGGGTACATCCACAACTCGGTATCCCAGAATACATGACCATTATACCCCAGGCCGCTCAGTCCCATTGGCGAAGGGGATAAAGCCGTGCCTTCCCGGGTAAATGAATAAAGATGATAGAGCATGCTGTGCACATCCTGCTGTGCCTGCGGATCCCCTTCAATCGTAATATCACTCTTCCAGAGTTCATGCCAGGCATTGGTATGGAATTGCAACAGCCGTTCCCTCCCTTCCAGTTTTGCAAATATGGTCGACCGCTCTGCTTCATTCAGCGGGTCGGCATGATGAGCAGACGTAATGGATGAACCGGCAATGGAAAAACGATAGGTTTCACCGGCTTTCATGCCGCGGGAAAATTTCATCAGGTGCATATTATTATCCCACATTTCATGGATCACCCGGGGTTCCTGTCCATGGGCTTCGGGAAATAAGAAGGTGTTACTGGCGCACATCAGTAATTTACCGGTCGGACTTTTTGCGGAAGAAGTAAGCAGGCTGATCCTGACATGCGGCCTGTCGATCTCATTGTAATAATTCTGTACCTCTTTCAATGCATCAGGTGCTTCCATTACACTGGCGCCACCGAGACGGAAATCTTTTTTGGCCGTAACCGTGATATCCATCAGTACGGTATAGGGTAAATGACGTAAGGAGTAATAGGTATAACTGATCCTGGCCTTATCTCCATAGTCAAAGGAAGTGGTAAAGGCTGCTTTCTTCATATCCAGTTCCTGTTGCAGGTTACTGGCTTCTGTGCTGCCAATACTTCGGCCATCAATGTCCAGCCGCATATTCAGGAGGTTGAAACTCTTTAGAAAATTGCTCACCCGGCCCCGGCCATACAGGTCATAAGCCCCGGCCAGCACCACGTCTTTTACGGTAAAGGGTTCAGGAGAAGAAACAATGCCGATCATTCCATTGGCTACTGTTATACCATAATAGTTGGCTGCATCTGTTTTACCCGAAGTTATCTTCCATGGGTCCGGCTGACCGGCTACCGGGATGGATAGAATAATCACGTATAGTGTAAGACATATCGTGCGCCACATACAGCAAGTTTGAAGTAATTTAATCAGTACTTACTTACCGTCAGCATATTCCGGGTTACGAAAACGATTCCGGTGGATAATATGCAGGTTTCATTTTAATGCTTTACAGCAGCCGGTTTAGGTGATTCTAATCAGTCGTAAAGCATGACTTCAAACGGGCATGGGACCGGATATATTTGTTTAATGTTTATTAATCAGCCGATTAAATAATTAGACAATAGTTACACAACTGGTATAAATGGCAAAACTTACAGGAGGATTGGAAAAATAATTTTTGGAACCCTTAAAATATTCCTAATATTGTGTGTTTAATACACATTCCAATGTGTCTTTGATACATAATGTGTGGATGATAACAAGATTGCTAAAAATTTAATGATTGCTTATGTTGCCCCAAAAACTCATGAAGGCAGCCAGTCTTATTATACTGGCGTTGTTGGCGCAGATTTCTTTTGCGCAAGACAGAGTGATTACAGGAAAAATTACTGATTCCAAAGATGGTTCCCCGGTACAGGGAGCAAGTGTGGTGGCCAAGGGCAACCGCACCGGTGCTCAGACAGGTGCTGACGGAACCTTCCGCATTTCAGTACCTGCTACTGTAAACGCACTCGTTGTTTCTTCTGTTGGCTTTGCCACACAGGAAGTATCTATTGAAGGAAAAACATCTGTGGATGTATCGCTGGTTGTCGTCAATGCTTCGATGGGCGAAGTAGTGGTGGTGGCTTATGGTACCCGCAGAAGAGGAGACCTTACCGGTTCCGTTACGGCGGTATCAGCAAAGGACTTCCAGAAAGGTAATATTAACTCGCCTGAACAACTGCTTCAGGGTAAGGTAGCCGGTTTGCAGATTACCACCGGTGGTGGTTCTGCAGGTGGTGGCAGCCGTATCCGTATCCGCGGTGGGGCTTCACTGAATGCAAGTAACGATCCGCTGATCGTTATTGACGGTGTTCCTGTTGAAGGAAATGGCGTGGCCGGTTCAGCCAACCTGCTGAACTCGATCAACCCGAACGATATTGAATCCATGACCGTGCTGAAAGACGCATCGGCCACAGCCCTGTATGGTTCAAGAGCCTCCAACGGGGTGCTGATCATTACCACTAAGAAAGGAATGAAAGGCAAAATGAAATTTTCCTATAATACCATGTTCTCTGTAGGTATTATCGGTGATAAAGTGGATGTACTGACCGGTGATCAGGTGCGGAGTATCCTGGATGCAGATGCTGCCGCTACCGGTAACAACACCTATAAGAACCTGTATGGTCAGTCCAATACCAAATGGCAGGACGAAATCTACCAGGCCGCTTTTGGTTTTGACAATACGATCAGTGCCAGCGGTAGCCTTGGAAAGATTCCTTTCCGTGCTTCACTGGGTTACCTGAACCAGGACGGTATCCTGAAAACAAATAATTTCAGCCGTTTCAGCACAGCAATCAACTTGAACCCCAAATTCCTGGAAGATCACCTGAGTGTGAACTTATCCGTAAAAGCCAGCCAGACCAAGAACCGCTTTGCAAATGAAGGCGCAATTGGTAATGCTGTGAGCTTTGACCCCACCCAGCCTGTCACAACAGGTAATAAAGAATGGGGCGGATACTGGGAGTGGTTACAGACTGATGGTAAACCCATCGACCTGTCCAATCGTAACCCACTTGGTTTACTGAATCTCCGCGACAACCGCTCTAAAGTGGGCCGGGTGATCGGTAACGTTCAGATTGACTATAAACTGCATTTCTTCCCTGACCTGCATATCCTTGCCAACCTGGGTATGGATTATATGAGCGGCAGTGGTAATGATAATATCGACTCTTTATCTCCCACTAACTACAAAGTAGGTGGCAGAAAGACTTATTATGAGCAGCAGAAAATAAATAACCTGGCTGACTTCTCCCTGTTCTATACAAAAGAACTGAAGAGCATCCGGAGTAAGATCGATGTACTGGCCGGCCATAGCTACCAGTCTTTCCTTACCAAAGTGACCAACCTGCCTTCTTTCAGTTACAGGGCCATTGCTGACCCCACCCGTCCAGGTAAACTGGATACGATCCAGGGTTCTGAACCGACTTTCCTGACTGATCGTCCGGAATACAGGCTGGAATCTTATATCGGTCGTATCAACTTTACAGTCATGGATAAATACCTGCTGACTGCTTCTATCCGGAGTGATGCGAGTTCTAAACTCAACCCCAATGACCGTGTAGGTTACTTCCCGGCTGTGGCATTAGCATGGAAAATGAAAGATGAATTTTTCAGATCATCCAATGTGGTGACCGACCTGAAACTCCGCCTCGGCTGGGGTATCACCGGTCAGCAGGATGGTATCGGATACTATTCTTACCTGCCCCGTTATTCACTCGGCAATGCTTCTGCCCAATACCAGTTTGGCAACTCTTTTGTCAGTGTACTGCGTCCCGAAGGTTACGATCCTAACCTGAAATGGGAAACAACGACTACGTCTAATATCGGACTGGATTTCGGTTTTGCTAAAAACAGGATCTCCGGTACCATTGATTTCTACAAACGCAAAACAGAAGACCTGCTGGCGAATGTAGCTGTAGCAGCCGGTGCCAACTTTGTGAATGAAATCGTGACCAACGTAGGAGATATCAAAAGTGAGGGGGTTGAATTAACCATCAATACCACACCGGTGAAGAACAAGAACCTGACCTGGGATTTTGGATTCAACTATACGTATAATAAAGCAGAGATCACCAACCTGCTGAAAAACCCCGATCCGAATTTTAAAGGACAGGATGTAACCTTTATTGGTGGTGGCACCGGTAACAATATCGGTATTCACGCCGTGGGACAAAGTCCTTATACCTTCATCATGTACAAGCAGATCTATGATGAAAACGGCAAGGCGATCGATGGACTGTTTGAAGACACTAACCGGGATGGTATCATCAACAACGATGACCGTTATATGTATAAAAAACCTGCAGCCGATGTACTGCTGGGTATTAATACACAGGTTACCTACAAAGAATTCACCTTCGGCCTGGCCGGTCACGGTGCCTTTGGTAACTACCTGTACAATAACGTTAATTCCAACAACGGGGTGTTAAGGGCGATTAAGAACCCAATCAACTTTATCGGTAATGCCACTACGGATTACCTGACCACCGGTTTCGACAACAACCGTTATTTCTCCGATTATTATATTGATAATGCTTCATTCTTCCGCCTGGATAATATCAACTTTGGATACAATGTAGGTAAGATCCTGAAAGACAAAGCCTCTATGAGGGTGTCCGCCAGTGTGCAGAATGTATTTGTAATCACAAAGTATAAAGGACTGGATCCTGAGAATGCCAGTGATGGTGGTGTAGACAATAATATCTACCCAAGACCCCGTATTTTCTCTTTAGGATTCAACTTTGATTTTTAATTAAAAAAATTATTGAGTTATGAAACATATATCAATAAATAAAATAATTCTGGCAGGCGCCTTACTGGTGACGCTGTCCTCCTGCGCGAAAAAGCTGGACCTGTTTCCGCAAAATGACCTGACCAATGAGACCACGTACTCCACCGCTGCCGGTTACCGTGCAGTACTGGCAAAAGTATATGCGGGTCTCGCGACCACCGGTAATGCCGGACCTGCTGGTGCATCTGATATACAGGGACTGGACGAAGGTTCTCAGTCTCCTTTTATCCGTGGGTTCTTTAACTGCCAGGAACTGCCTACCGATGAGGCCGTGGTTTCCTGGAATGACCAGACCATTAAAGATTTCCATAACCTGAGCTGGTCCAGTTCAGATCCTTTTCTGAAAGGGATGTATGCCCGCCCGATCTATAATGTGATGGTGGCTAATGAATACCTCCGTGAATCAACCGATGATAAATTATCTGCCCGTGGTATCAGCGGTGCAGAGGCAACTGAAATCAAATCCACCCGTGCGGAAGTCCGGTTCCTCCGTGCTTTCAACTACTGGGTGATGATGGACATTTTCGGTAAATCAACCTTTATTGATGAAACCAATGTGGTGGGTACCACCCTGCCCGGAGAAAAAAACCGTGCAGAACTCTTCACATTCATCGACACTGAACTGAAAGCCATTGAATCAGAACTCAAGACCGTGAAAACCGCTGAATACGGCCGTATTGACCAGGGAGCTGCCTGGGCTTTACTCGCCAGGATGTACCTGAATGCTCAGACCTATACCGGTACCGCCAAATGGACCGAAGCGATCACTTACGCGAAGAAAGTGATTGCCGGTGGTTATTCTTTACACAGCGATTACCGCCAGCTTTTCATGGCTGATAATGACAAACGCACCAGTGAAATGATCTATGCAGTGAACTGCGATGGCCTGCATACCAAATCATACGGTAATACCACTTTCTTTGTGCACGCTGCTTCGGGAGATGATCATAATGAATTTGGAGTGGGCGGCGGATGGTACGGCTACCGTGCCACCAAGGGACTGGCTGACCGCTTTACTGACCTGACAGGTGCAACTGATAAAAGGGCCATGTTTACCACTTCAGCTTTTGGCACCTCCCCTGCGCAGATTGCCATTTCCGATGTGGGCAATTTTGTAAATGGTCTCCATGTAAACAAATACAGGAATATCCGTTCAGATGGCGGACCCGTATCTGATGTCAACCGCGATTTCGCGGATATCGATTTCCCCATCTTCCGGCTGTCTGAAATGTACCTCATCTATGCTGAAGCCGTACTTCGTGGCGGTACCGGTGGCGATCTGACTACGGCAACCGGTTATATCAACCTGATCCGTCAGCGTGCTTTTGGAAATACCTCCGGTAATATCACTTCCGGCCAGTTGGATCTCCCCTTCATCCTGGATGAAAGAGCCCGCGAGTTATACTGGGAAGGTCACCGTCGTACCGACCTGATCCGCTACAATCAACTGACCACCGGTACTTACCTGTGGCCCTGGAAAGGTGGCGTGGCCAGTGGAACTTCTGTAGACAGCAAGTACAATATTTTCCCGATCCCTGCTACCAACCGGACAGCGAATCCTAACCTGACTCAAAACCCCGGTTATTAATCTTAATCATAAAATTGCTCGATTATGAAAAATATTTTGAAACTTCTGTTTGGCTCTCTGTTCCTGGCAGCAGCTTTTTCTTCCTGCGAAAAGGATGAGAACAAAATCTATTATGAAGGAGGCACCGCCCCGGCGCTGACTGCTTCCTCAACGGCAGCACAGGTGCTCCTGATCACCAATAAGAATAATACGGCGCTGACCCTGAACTGGACCAACCCGAATTATATGTTTACTACAGGGATAAATTCACAGGATGTGACCTATACCCTGCAGTTTGATACTGTGGGCGCTAATTTTACCAGTCCCAAGAAATATGAAAAGGCGATTGCCAAAGACCTGAACATTACCCTGACCGTGGGCGAATTAAATACCGCTTTACTGGGAATGGATATGGTGGAAAACATGGCGCATAATATTGAAATGCGGGTAAAAGCCACGCTGATCAATGGCACGGTGCCCCTGATTTCCAATGTGATCACGATCCGCATCACTCCTTATCTGGATGTGGTTTACCCGGTACCGGCCAAACTGTTCATTACCGGCGCAGCTACACCAGCCAGTTGGATGGGTGGTGGTGATCCCGAACTGGCAAGTCAGCGGTTTACCAAAATCTCCAGCTCTGAATTCCAGATCAACAGTCTGGCCATTACCCCCGATGTAGGGTTCCTGTTTGTACCTGTTTATGGTGACTGGGGAAATAAATACGGATTTACCGGTGCCGGATTGGCAAATAATGTAAACGGAGACAGCTTCCAGCCTGGTGGAAACGATTTTAAATCACCCGGTGTGGCAGGTAATTACAAGATTGTGGTAAGCTTCAAGACCGGTAAATACACAATGACCAAACTATAATTACGGAATACAAAACAACAAACAATGAAAAATATTTTTAAAATACTTGCACTGGCTGTTACATCCGTGGTTTTAGTTACGGCCTGTACCAAAGTGCCGGACCTGCCTTATTACGGGGAAGGAAAGGCTGTAACCTTTACGGCTAATAAAACTGCTGTGACAGCTACACCGGCAGACTCACTCAACCCGGTCATAACTTTTAACTGGACTAACCCTGAATACAAGCAGGACAGTTCCCTGTACAAGTTTGTCCTGGAGATTGATTCCACCGGACGGAACTTTGCCAAAAAAACATTGAAAACAGTTACCGGTGTTTCGACCACTTCACTGACCGGTAAAGAACTCAACAATATCCTGCTGAATTATGGTTTTGCTCTCGGCACTCCGTATGACCTGGATATCCGCCTGATTTCTTCTTATGGGAATAATAATGAAAGTTACCAGTCAAACGTGTTGAAAATAAGGGTGACTCCTTACAATGATCCGTCTGTACTGACAACCGTGAACAGCAGTGTCACCTGTGCTTTAGCTACAGCAGCCCAGTTGTCAAATACATTCAACTGGTCTTCTTCCTTTAACGGGTATGCTGGTGTGGTCACCTATACTTTACAGTACGATTCTGCTACCAAGAATTTTGTAGCACCCATTGAAATACCCGTTGGAGCCAGCCTTTATACAAAAGCACTAACCCAGGGGGAGATGAATCAAACCGCGTTAACCTCCGGAATCCCGGGTGGAACCACTGGTAAAGTGGAGTACAGGATTAAAGCCACTACAGCCCAGGGTGCGGTTTCTTATTCCAATGTGGTGAATGTAACCATTGCGAGTTATGTACCCATTCTCCGGTTCTATCTGCCGGGTGGTTACCAGGCCGCAACCGGTAACGGTAATAACTGGGATCCCGGAACCGCTCCGGAATTGATCCGTGACCTGAGATCTGCAGCGCTGAACCAGTTATATTATATCTACATGTACCTGCCCGCCAATGCAGAATTTAAAGTAACTCAGGGTCGTTCCTGGGATGTGAACTATGGAGGCTCAGGCGGAAACTTATCAGCAGGTGGTGCCAACTTAACCGTTGCCACAGCAGGTTTCTACCGGATTTCTGTAGACAGGGTGAATATGAAGTATGATATCCGTGAAGGCCGTATGGGCTTTGTGGGTGGTTCAACCGGAGCTGGCTGGACACCTGCCAACGTATTCCCGAACTATGGAATGGGTCTGGCTTCAAATAACCTCTTTGTTGGATTATCTGACTTTACCACCGGAGGATGGAAAATGATTGATCATAATGACTGGAACAATGGTGATATCAGTGTGCTGAATGCAAGAAGTTATGGATCCACCGGTCCCAGCGGAAGTACTTTACTGGTCAATGATGCCAATATGCCTGATATAGCCACTGCCGGACGTTACCGGGTAATCTGGGATGGCCGCAATGTGGATAATGTGAAATATGAAATGTCTGCGGCAACAGAAATGCGCGTGGTGGGAGATGGTATCCAGGGCGTGAATGCCTGGGATCCCGGCGCCAGTCCGCAAATGACCTATACCGGCAACGGTGTATGGACCCTTACCGTAACCCTGGTGGCAGGCAAGGATATCAAATTCCTGGCTGGTAATGCATGGGGCGCTTTTGACTATGAAGATAACAGCGGTGGCACCACAGCTACCGGTACCCCCCGGAAGATCAAATGGGAAGGTGGAGATAACTTCAAAACACCTACTACGACCGGAAGCTATACCATTACCCTGAATGAGTATACACAAACCGTGACCATCAACTAGATCATGAAGAATTAAATATTATAGAACGCCGCCTTTTTTAAAGGCGGCGTTTTAATTTTAGGTATATGAAAAAGAATTGGGTCTTATCAGTTTTTATAATCCTCTTATGGACGGGTATATTCTCCGGCTCCTGTAAATCCGACAAACCGGCACCCACTCCACCGGCACCCACATTTACTTTTGCCAAAGGTGCTGATGTTGGCTGGCTGACCGAGATGGAAGCAGCCGGTAAGAAATTCTATAATGCGGCCGGTACAGAAATGGAATGTATGGCCCTGTTGAAAAGCCTGGGGATGAATTCCATCCGGCTGCGGGTATGGGTAAATCCATCCGGTGGATGGAATAATGCAGCGGATGTACTGGCCAAAGCCACAAGGGCCAAGAATGCCGGTATGCGCCTGATG
>CAZYTV010000004.1:0-47900 GCA_964650455.1 uncultured Chitinophaga sp.
GGCGCCGGAGAGAATAAAACGTTTGCCTTCGATATTTTCAATGGTTCCGCGGGGTTCCTGCACGCCTGTTGCGTGATGGAACAATTATTATTGCAGGACCCGGACAGCAAGGGTCTGATTGCCGCCGCTGAAACGGAGAACAATACCCCGGAAAGTGCCGAACGGGCAGGGATATGCGAAATGGCATCCGCGGTTATACTGGACAAGGCACCTGCGTCCACACAGGGATTTTCCCGCTACCTGTTCCGCTACGATACAGCAGCCTTACCTGCATACACTTCCTGGTATGCTCCCGAAGATGACCAACCCCTGCTTCATGTAAAAAAAGACCCGGAACTTGAATCTTTATATCTTGAAAATATTTGTGCCGCTGTGCAGGAAATACTGGAGGCAGAAGGAACAGATCTTGCTCATATTGATAAAATTTTCCTGCCGCAGATCTCTCCCGCTTTCCTGTCCGGGATGAGTGAGGCACTGGGGCAACCCTTAAATAAATTCGTGGACATCTCCCGCGAGGGACAGGACCTTTTTTCATCGTCTTTACCAGCCGCCCTGGAACATGCGGTGAAAAACGGATGGGTTAAAGCCGGCGACAAGGGATTGCTGATTGCCGCTGGATCCGGCATACAGGTCGCCTGTGCTGTTTATTATTTCTGAAAGAACCTTTACTATGTGCGCAAAAAAAAAATACAAGCTTCCGCCCGGACCCAAACCTGCTTATCCGCTGGCACACCTCTTCAGCTACCGGCGGGATAGTATTGGTTTTCTTAAAAAGCTGGCCGCCGGGTACGGCGATATCAGTCATTTCAGTATCGGCCCGATACGGATCGTATTACTGAACCACCCGGACCTGGTCAAAGAAGTACTTACGGTAAGGCACAAGTGTTTTATCAAGGGCCGCCCCCTGGAAATGGCCAAGGCAGTGCTGGGTGAGGGGCTGCTGACCAGCGAAGGGGAGCTCCACAAACAGCAGTCGCGTATTATGCAACCGGCCTTTCACCGGAACATGATTGACTCCTATACTGCTGCCATGACGAAGTATGTGGCGCACATGATGAATGCCTGGAGCGACGGACAGGTGGTGGACATGAAGGAAGAGATGACCAATATGAGCATTGCCATTGCCGGAGAAACCCTGTTTGGTGCAGAACTGGCAGCACAGGCACCGCAGATCAACCACGCCCTGGAAACAGTAACGGATTTGTTCGGCCGGATTTCTCTGCCCTTTT
Organism: uncultured Chitinophaga sp.; assembly: GCA_964650455.1. Classification (GTDB taxonomy): domain Bacteria; phylum Bacteroidota; class Bacteroidia; order Chitinophagales; family Chitinophagaceae; genus JJ008. Next base: position 1,230 of record CAZYTV010000004.1, read on the forward strand.
CAGAATGGTTGCTGAAGATCCCGCTGCCGGGTACGATAAAATTTTTAAGGGCAAAGGCCCTGCTTGATAAAACCGTAGACCGGATCATCGAAGACCGGCGCCGGAATACTTCAGATAAGAGCGACCTGCTTTCCCTCTTACTCCAGGCACAACAGGAAAACGCAGATGGACTGGGCATGACCGAAAAACAACTGCACGATGAAGTGACCACGCTGCTCCTTACCGCATTTGATACCACATCCACGGCGCTGACCTGGACCTGGTACCTTCTTTCGCAAAATCCGTCCGCAGCAACCGAATTGCGGGAAGAAGCGGACCGTGTACTGCAGGGAAGATTACCCACCGCGGAAGATATCGGGCAACTTCGTTTTGCACGCATGGTATTCGGTGAATCCCTTCGGTTGTATCCTCCTTCTTATCTTATTCCCCGGCAGACCGTGGAAGACTTTGCTATCGGCGATTACCTGCTGCCGCCAGGAACCATTGTGCTCTCGAGCCCATATCTGATACAACGCGATCCCCGCTTTCACCCGGATCCGGAAACATTCAATCCGCATGCCTGGGACTCACACACGCACAGCATCAATTCCAAATACGAATATTTCCCGTTCAGCCGGGGCCCGCGCGCCTGTATCGGTGAACCCTTTGCCTGGATGATGGGAGTATCCGTCCTGGCTTCAGTGGTACAATCATGGCATATTAAAAAAGCAACGGATGACCCGGTGGAATTACTGGCACGCATCAACCTGCAATCCAAGGGCGGTATGCCCATGACCGTGCACCAAAGAAAATGAATTCCCTCACTCCATCATATCCGCTACAAAGTACCAGGAGTTGGTTCCGCTGTAAGCCCGGTCATGCGGCGCCATTGAGCGGTATTCATGTCTGGCGTGCTGATCTTGAGCTGCCGGTGAACCAGGTTGCCCCCCTGTTTGAAATCCTGTCGACCGATGAACAGGAAAGAGCTTCCCGCTTCCATTTTGAAAAAGACAAAAACCATTTCATTGTGGCCCGGGCCACGCTTCGGAAAATCCTGTCTGGTTATCTGACTGTTTCTCCCCATGAAATCCGCTTTGACTATACCGGGTTCGGAAAACCTTTTCTCGCAGAACAGAAACCCGGAACAGGTATCCATTTCAACCTTTCACATGCCGGAGGGCAGGCGCTTTATGCCATTACTGAAGGAAGAGAAACCGGCATTGACCTGGAACCGCTTCGAAAAGATCTCCCTATCGAAAGCATCGGCGATCGGTTTTTCTCAGCGGCGGAAATCTCCTTCCTCCGTCAAACACCGGAAGAACTGCGGGCGAACCTGTTCTTTCAATACTGGGCACGAAAAGAAGCCTTGCTGAAAGCCATTGGCCGGGGGCTTTCATTTCCGGCAGAACGATGCGATGTAACACAGGTTACCGGCGATCAGCCCAGACAAATTCATCTGTCCGCCGATGATCCCGGTCTTCAGGACTGGTTTGTGTGCGACCTGTTTCCCGGCGCTGCACTGGCGGCCAGGGGCGATGGCTGGTCTGTGACCTGCTACGAATACGACCGCTCCGTTTCATAACGATAATACATACACGAAAATCGGGTTCCCGTAACCTGCATCGGCCTGCGGAAAAACAGTACGGGTCTTGTTTTCAATTCTTCCCGGAGGGCTGCGCTGTTGGCTGATTGGACCTGATCACCAGGATAATCAGCAGGCTCAGGATGGCAGCAAAAAAACACCACACGGAAATGAAATAATGAAAGAAAAAATAATAAGAAACGATTAAGGCGGCCATCATGGCGACAGCCAGGAGTTTTGTATAGCGCAAGGTAGAAAGGAACGGGGTAACGGCTATCGTAACAAAATTGATTGGCCGCAGGATATCAAGATTCGGAAATTCACGGTAATACCGGATGTGGTGGTTTTCCGCCACGGCCGAAATAGGAAAAGTGATCAGGCAATAGAACATATATAATGAACCCGCTATTCCCAGCCACAAAAAATAATACAATATTTTTTTTCTGCGCGGATTTGTTTCCATCAGCCACATGCAAAGGGGCACCCAGAGAGGCCAGATGGGTTGAGAAATGAACGAGTAGCCGTAAAGGGCGGGCTTATACCAGTCGGCAAAACCGGGTTGTTGTAAAGACAACCACAAAAATCCTTCTGCGATCTGGTGAAAACTGAAGAGGAGGGGGGTACAGGCAAATAAAAGTATGCCACGCGATTTTGCACGGCTGATGCTGTAGTACCCGGGGCCGATAAGACCTGCTCCAACAGCAAAACTTGCTCCTGCAGAAAAACACATAAGCGGCGTTTTGATTAATAATTATTTTATTCACCCGCCTCTTACCGGAATCAGTTCAATACATGCGCTTCCATAAACCAATGCCGGAAGGCCTCTCTTTTAAAACTACGACTTTTTGAGTAACTGCTCCCCTTGCTGTACAACCCATTTCCGCAATCGCTCCATGCCTTCATCCAACGAAATCTCTGGCAGATAACCAAAATCCCGCTTTGCGGCAGAAATATCATACCAGTGCGAAGAGGATAGCTGTTGTGCTAAAAAGTAACTGACCGGAGGAGCAGAACGGATACTGAAAACCCGGTAGATCGTATCCAGCAACCGGCCCGCAAATCGTACCACTACCGGGGACAGGTGAGCTGTTACAGGCGGGATGCCGCAGGTGGCCAGTAACTTATTCATCAGTTCAGAAATGGGAATCGGCACACCTTGTGAGATAAAATAAGCCTTCCCCTCCAACTGGCCTGGATTCCGGAGCAACTGACCGAATGCCAGTACATGTGCCCTGGCCGCATTATCAATATATACACAATCAACAAGATTGGGTGATCTTCCCAAAATGAAAAGTTTGCCCCTTTTTGCCCTATCCAGCAATTGGGGCAGATAATAGGGATCTCCGGGTCCCCAGATCAGGTGTGGCCGCAGCGAAACTGTTTTTAGAGTAGCGCTGTTCGCGTTCATGATCATGCGCTCCGCTAATGCCTTTGTTTCCGGATACGCCGCGGTAAACTTTCTGGCATAGGGAAGGCTTTCGTTTTTTCCTGCTGAGTCCTTACCATCGAATACCACACTGGGAGAACTGGTGAATACGAGATAACGGATATTCCATTCCCGACAGGCCCGCAAAACATTTTCAGTGCCAATAACATTTGCCCGGTAAAACTCCTTGTAGCTTCCGTCAACACCTGTTTTGGCGGCCACATGGAACACCGCTTCACAACCCCCCATGGATTCCTTCAATGAACTGTACTCCGAAATATCCCCACAGATATGCGGAACTCCCATATTTTTCAAAGCCGGATGATCCCTTCTGGAAAAGCTAACCACATCATGCCCGCTACTGTGCAGTTCGCGGACAATTGCAGATCCTAAAAACCCGCCGCCACCGGTTACCAGTATTTTCATTGTAATTTGTTTTTTGCCCATACCGCCAACTCTTCCCGGATGATCTTCGCATTGTGACGGATGTCAACCGGAAAACCGGGATGAAACAATATCGTGGTAATCTTCTTCGTCATGGAATGGGTGGCTGCCATACTCAACAGCTCCCTTTCAAGTTGTACTGTGTCGACAGGTGTATTTCTTTTTTCTGCTTCCACACACAAAACGGCTTTACCGTTTACTCCCACCAATGCGGTACGGAATACATCCGGGTGACTGTTGAAAATGCATTCACACGGAATGGAATAAAGCTCCTTTGATCCCTGGCTTACGCGATGCGTTTTTCTTCCGCAAAACCAAAGTGTTCCTTCTGTATCGAAGTATCCAATATCTCCCATCCGGTGGCGAACTGCAGGGCCATCCGGAATTTTTGCAAGCCGGGTGGCTCCGTCGCGGTTGTAATACCCGTTTGTGACATTTTTTCCTTTTACAACAATTTCTCCGGTTACTCCCGGCGGAACCTTCAGGTCCTCCGACCAGCAAGAGATATAATCATCAGTAATCCGGATGATAGCTACTTCCACACCAGCAACCGGCTTACCAATACAAACCCCGTAGCCGTTATCTGTTTTTTGACTGGCCTCCTGCAGGAGGTAGTGGCTTCCCACCGAAGAAACGGGCATGGCTTCCGTTGATCCGTAAGGGGTGAAAATCTGTGCTTCCGGTTTCAGCAGGGAAGAAATCCGCCTGATGACTTTAGTGGAAACGGGCGCCCCCGAGGAAATAACCCGTTTCAGTGTCGGTAGCCTGATCCCGTTTGCTTCGCCGTACCGGCCAACCACATCAAGTAGTGCCGGTGAACCAAACATGCTGGTGATACCCAGTTGCTGTATAGGATGGATGATGTGTAAGGGATTAACCATCGCCGGCTTTGTTGGATCCATAACCGGGATAATACTGGTTACTCCCAACGCCGCATTAAAAAGTGCATACGGCGGAAAAGTGGGCATATCCTTCTCACCGGGGCAAAACCCAAAATTATCACGGATCATTTCCAGTTGTGATTGAAAATTGCCGTGCGTGCATGCCACCCCTTTGGGCAAGCCGGTAGAGCCGCTGGTGAAAATAATCGCCGCAAGATCCGATGCCACCGCCTGAAATGATACCTGATCCGCGTTCCGGCCCGGGGTGCGGATGCTTTGCATTTTTTTTCCTCCCCAGAACAAACGCGGTCCGATCGTAACGGTTTTATGTATCGTTTTAGTTCCCCAGCCCAACAAGACCCTTGCTATATGTGCCCTGCTGATACCGATAAAACCATCGGGTCCGGCTTCAGCAATGCAGGTACGCAGGTTTTTCAGACCAATCCCGGGGTCAATGAAAACGGGGACAATGCCTGTATGCAACATCGAAAAACTCAGTACAAAAAAATCCAATCCCGGGGGTACCATCATGACCACTTTGTCGCCCCTTTGAAATCCTGATGCAAGTAAGCCGGCAGCCACAGAACGGATCTCTGCTGCCAGGTTCCCGAAGGATACTTCTGTATAACGGGGCAGGCCGTTTTTATCGGTCCGGCTGTTCGCGGGCATGGCAAGGGCTATGGCATCGGGCCGGAGCCTGGCCATATCTATTACGGCGGCGGCTATGTTAAACGACTGCATTGTTTTCTCTAAAAAAGTCCAGCACCAACTGACCGATTGCTTCCTGCTGATCTTCCAGTATATAATGTCCGGAATCTTCAAAACGATGAACACGGGCCTCCGGGAAATGAGTGAGCCAGGTGTTCAGGATATGCCTGTCAAATACCCTGTCTTTCATTCCCCATGCAATCAGTTTGGGTGTGTTCCGGAATTGCTGCAGATTTTCTTCCACTGCAGCTATAATCTGATATCCCGGATCTGCTTCCCTTAATGGAATATCCTGTATAAAGCGAAGGGTGGCGATCCGGTTTTTCCAGGAATTATAGGGGGCTGTTAACCCCTTCCGAATATCTTTCGGTAACCTGATTCGTTTCACCCCTTCAATGGTTGCCAGCCCGCTGAATGCATTAAATCCACGGACCAGAAAACCTCCTGCTGCTGTACGAAAGAAACGAAGCGCCAGCGGAAGTCTTTTCCCTTTGGGCAAATGAAATGCGGCGGTATTCAGGAGCACAATTTTTTTGATGGCCGCGGGATGCCGGTGTGCATAGGCCATCCCGATGATGCCTCCCCAATCATGCATCACCAGGTGTATATTTCGGGTAATGCCCCTCTTCTCAAGAAATGTTTCGAGGTCGCTGACCCTTTGTTCCAGTGTGTAGTTATAAGTGCTGTCGTCCGGTTTGTCCGAATAGCCACAGCCAATATGATCCGGGCAGAGGCAATGATAGTGGGGCATCAGTTTGCGGATCAGCTCCCGGTAATAAAATGACCAGGATGGGTTACCATGCAGCATGACCACAGGCTCACCGTTTCCTTCATCAAGATAGTGATACCGGTGCCCTTCGATTATTTCGAAGTGGCTTTGGAATGGATATATTTCCGGGTTTACTCCTTTCATATCATTTGTCAAATCGGATATTCCTGGCCTTTTTCCCCAGTATTAAATACAGCAGTTCTTCCGGCCCGATATACATGCCTATTCTGGCCAGCTTTTCGCTCAGGTGCCCACCGATATGCCTGTATAAAAGATCAGACTCCACGCCAAAGGCGCGGAATGCCTGAATCAGGTGGTGATCCTCATCCTTATCCCCGTAGACCGACTTCAGGATCTTTTTTAAAGCTGCTTTATTTCTTACTCTTTCCCAGGCATTGGCCTTTCTGAAAAGTTCGTTGTACATCGCCACACACAAATCAATATGCCGCTTTTCATCCTGTGTGGATATGGTGGTACAGATGCTGCGGAACAATTTGTCCGGCATGTATTTTTCATTGGCGAAAAATTCAAGATAGGCCGCCCCGATGATCTCGACAATTACTGCGAGGAACATACCGGTGGCCGGTAAAAACCGGGCAAGCCACATGTAGCGGGTGGCACCCTTGATCAGGATGGGTGAAATATATTCCTTTGCCTCCAGTTTTTCCACCAGGAATCGCCGGAAGGTCGCGGAATGTTTTGCTTCATCGCGAATGAACGTGGTCATCGCCTCTTGTATTTCACGATGACGCTTGTAGTGAATGATCCCCATGGTCAGCGGGGCGATGGCGCTTTGCTCCACTACCAGGGCATGGTTGGCAATGTCCTTGAGTCCGCGCAACTGTCTCTTTAATACCAGGTCCTTCACCCGGGATAAGTCCCGGTCATCAGCCGGCAGTTCTTTTGATTGTATTATTCTATCCAGCAGATCCCGTGTTGTTTCCATATCGTTCAGCACCATCGGCTCAATCAACGACAATTCCTGGCGGACCCTCTCCCGGCATTGACGCCACTCACCGCTTTGCTGGTCTGTTGCCTGCTTATATTCCTCCTGGGCACGGCTGTATCGTTCAGATATCAGTGAAATCGCAAGGGATTGCTCCTGCTTTTCTCTGTCCGACTGAAGGTGTTTTACCTGGATTCCTTCCCTGTAAAGTCCCAGTCGCTGCAATTCCTTCAGGTCCGCCATTTCGCGTTGTATTATTTCCAACCGGTCTTTCAGTATCCTGGAAGCTTCTTCAAACGATTCAAGCGGGGATTGAATGTGAATGGCTTCGTGAATGGCGGTCATATCAGAGGGAATGCACTCCCCGATATCTTTCAAGACATCTTCTTCAGGAGGAAGTTGCTCCTGGCGGATCTGGTCTATTGTATGTTCCAGTTTATCCCTAACCATTGGCAAAACCATGAACGTGACCTTGTAAAACGCTTCCTTGTCCAGGTGCCCGAGATTTTGCCGCAGGTTTTCCACCACCTGCTGGTCCCAGTCGAATTCAGTGTCCCTGCTCCAGTATTTTTCCTCGCAATCCCGGGTGTATTGCGTAAAATCATGTGTTGGTGTAATATAATAATCAGGCCTTCCTTTATCCGGCGTCCTGCGGGATGGTGCTTTTCGGTTCTTTTTCATATTGACCTGCTGCGTTTATGCATTTACAATAACGGATACCCCCAATGCCGGATGAACGGTTCCATTTTCTGATTAACCATTTTTATTTCCGCCTCCGGCAATTCGTGTTTCAATGGCTTGAACTGACGTTGAGACCCGGCAAATGATTTTATCTTTTCTTCGCAATAACTGAAATCATCCAGGTGAAGTTCCTGGTAAGCGTTCCGCAAACTTGTTACGGGATCCTGAACAAAATCATCATAGGCTATTTCAGTCAACTGACCCGGAGGCACATACGCTTTTTCGTCCAGGTAACGCTGCATCATGCCGGAATAAGTGTCCAGTATTAATCCATTCACATCAACCGATTTCGTGCCCTGTAAAGCATAAACCCGTTGCAATACACCCCAGAATTTTTTATTGGACGCGTAAACATGATAGGGGTCCCGGTGGATGAAAATAAATTTTGCCTGCGGGAACAGGGTAAGCAGTTTCCTGATTCTTGCAGTGTTGGGAGGGCTCTTCAGCACCAGTTGCCTTTGTTGGCTCGCAATGGAAATTTTTTTGAGCAGATAAACAAATGATCGCTGCCACGCTTCCGCTTCGGCCGCAGGTGTTTCGTCAAACAATACATACTTCTGAAACTGTTCCTTCATCTTTTCGGGGAAAAAATAGCCCCATTGTGCTCCCCGGGGATCCAGGTAAGTGGTCATCGTTGCATCCTCCTCGCCCGGAAACCGGAAAGACAGGGGGACCCGGTGAACAGAATCGGTGATCTTAAAAACACGGCAAATAAAATCAAACACAGGAAGCAATGCTCTTTCAGTGGTTAACATTACTTCGGGTAATACCATTTGGTAATTGCTATGGTATCCAAAGCGGTCGTCCTGTACCAGGCACTGATGTAAATAGGAGGTGCCGCTCCGGTAATAGCCCAGAATAAAAAGCGGGTGCTTTTGAATCTCGTGTTTTTTGATTCTCTGATGATAGGCTGCCAGCTCCACCCACCGGATTGGCTCAAACAGAATAGTCTTGATAAGCCAGGGAGGAGCGTTTTTCAGCTTTCTGAGATCAATACCCCCGTTCTGAAATACAATTTTCAAAAAAGAGTATACTGGCAAAGGGAAAAGCTTATTTGCAGTTGTTCCTGACATTTATCGTTTATTCATGTAGTGGCAAAATCATTCTGTATAAGCTCCCCGGATTTCACTCCCATGAAAGTTACTAAAAAATGTAATGTATCCTTCAGCAATATGAAATGCATATACATAGATTGCTCATGCGGGCAAAGAGGAAGAAGCTGACCGGAAAGCAGCAGATATCTACGGAGAACAGCTATGGGTTGGGTGGGTTTTGGCCGTACTTCGTATTTCTTAATTCGTACCTTAATTGTTGAACCCCTGCAGGGTTCCAGGGCATCTTGGAGTGTATCCGAACCCCGGGTTGACACCCGGGGCCATTAATCGTTCAACCCCGTTGGGGTTGGCATGGTGACTGTATTCAAGGATCTCCCCGCTTTTAATCCTACGGAGCGCGATGATCTTGTCAGACTGAGTAGACGGCTTTGGCTATTCTTCAGGGAAGTAGTTAATCCCTCTGCCGGCGTAAAGCTTGCCCTGAGTTTATCGAAGGGAAGGCGGACGCGCACTTACATCCCGTATTCACTCAAAAACTTAATTCGCATAATCTTCAATTGTTCCCAATTAAAATTATACTCAGAAAGTTCTTCCTGCGCCACTTGTAATGAAGACGTCTCACAACTCTTAAAATACTCAATGATCTCATCCTGGTCGTCTTCATCGAGCATTTCATCGATAGCGTATGTCAGGTTGAGCTTGGTGCCGCTGGCGGCAATGGTCTCCATTTCCTCGAGCATCTCATCCATTCTCCAGCCTTTGTTCTTGGCAATGGTCTCGAGCGACACTTTCTTATCGGTATTCTGAATGATATATACTTTGTTGCCGCTCTTGTTCACCACACTCTTCATCACAAAATCATCCGGCCGTTCAATATTATTTTCTTCTACGTATTTTTTGATTAGTTCCACAAAAGGCTTTCCGTATTTCAGGGCCTTGCCCTTGCTCACGCCCTGGCATTTTTCCAGTCCCTCGAGCGTAATGGGATAAAACGTGGCCATATCCTGCAGCGATGATTCGAGGAAAATGACAAAGGGGGGCAGACTCTTCTTCTTCGCTTCTTTCTGCCTCATATCTTTCAGCATCTCAAACAACTGCTCATCCGTTGTCGCGCCGGTACTGGTTTCCACGCCTTCTTCATCATCGGCATTGGCGTCATCATAGAGATTGTTGAGCACGATCTTGAAGGACTTCGGTTTTTTCATAAAGGCCTCGGCCCTCTTCGTAAATTTCAATACCCCGTATTCCTCAATATCCTTGGTGAGTAATCCTTCCAGGATCATCTGGCGGATCAGTGAATTCCAGAAATGATTATCGCGGTCATTGCCACTGGCAAATACATCCAGCACATCATGCCGGAACATCTGGTTCTGCGGCGTTAACTTACCACTGATGATCTGTACCACATAATCGGTGGCAAAACGTTCATCCAGCGCTTTTATCGCTTTTAATACCAGCACGGCTTCGTCCTTCGCTTCGATTCTTTCTTTTGGATGCTTACAGTTATCACACTGACCGCAGTTCTCGGGCTCATACTCCTCGCCAAAATAAGTCATCAGTATCTTTCTCCGGCACACACCAGTCTCGGCAAAAGCGACCGTCTCATTGATCAGTTGTGCACCTACCTCTCTTTCGCTGAGCGGCTTGTCTCGCATCAGGTGCTCGAGCTTGCTTACATCCTTGTGCGAATAATACAGTACACATTTCCCCTCAAGTCCGTCACGGCCGGCACGACCGGTCTCCTGGTAATAGTTCTCGATACTCTTGGGAATATTATAGTGGATCACAAAACGGATATCAGGTTTATCGATTCCCATACCAAAGGCAATGGTGGCACAAATCACCTGCACGTCTTCACCCAGGAAAAGATCCTGGCGCTCGGCCCTTAACTTACTGTCCAGGCCGGCATGATAAGCCACAGCTTTAATACCATTGGCCATTAAAATATCAGCCAGCTCTTCGGTGGTTTTGCGGTTGAGCGTATAAATGATCCCGCTCTTGTTTTTCATCCCCTTGATAAAGCGGACAATATTCTCGTCCGTCTGCGCCTTTTTGATCTTGGGCAGCACTTCATAATACAGGTTGGACCGGTTAAAGGAGGATATGAAAATATTGGGCTCCCGCAGATCGAGGTTCTTGACAATATCACTCTGCACTTTAGGGGTGGCTGTGGCTGTCAGGGCAATCACGGGCACATCGGGATTTATCTGGATCATCATCTCGCGCAGGCGGCGGTATTCAGGACGGAAATCATGTCCCCATTCTGAAATACAGTGGGCCTCATCCACGGCGAAGAAGGATACTTTTAAATCGGAAAAGAATTCAAGGTTCTCCTGCTTGGTGAGGGTCTCCGGTGCCACATAGAGCATCTTGGTCTTGCCGGCAAGCAGGTCATCATGAACTTCCTTGATTTCTTTTTTGTTGAGGGTGGAGTTGAGAAAGTGCGCCACTTCATCATTGCTGCTGTATCCCCTGACCAGGTCCACCTGGTTTTTCATCAGGGCAATCAGGGGTGATACAATAATGGCCACCCCGTCGAGCACCATGGCGGGAAGCTGGTAACAAAGGCTTTTTCCTCCCCCGGTGGGCATGATCACAAACGTATCACGACCCGCCATCAGGGATTCAATAGACTTTTCCTGTGTTCCTTTGAATTTATCAAACCCGAAGTATTCCTGCAGCGCTTTGTGCAGGTCAAACCGGTCTTTTTTGGCGGGGGCCTTTTCTTTCGTTTTCGCGGTCTTTTTTGCAGCCGCTTTCTTTTCAATAGTTCCCATTTCTCTAGTTTTTCATCATAGGAGTGTCTTTTCAGGCAGGCATTGAATTCAATGCCGGGTCTTTAAGGTAATCAATTTTACCCGAACGGGCTTTGCCGGTTCGCGTTTTTTTCCGCTCCTATGCGTTTCTTTCCGGGGGTTATTTGGTTAAAAAAGCCGGACGATTTTCGGTGGCCTGGCAGCCTTTGGATAGCTGGTAAACTCTGCAGGAATCACGCTGGCACTTTCCGTTCCCCCAATTAAAGGACGGCGAATTTACGAATCTTTGGCCTACCCCGGGACCCGCTGATTGTTAAAATAGGGGCCGGCAGAACTGAAAACCCGCTTTCCCCTTAATAATTTATAATTTTGCCGCATTATTATGGCGTCCATTAAAGAAGTTGCCTTAAAAACCATTGAGTTAGAAGCTAATTCCGTTGCCGGACTGGCTGCGTTTATCAACGATGATTTCGAAAAAGCCGTTCAGGCGATCTTTTCGGGAAAAGGCCGGGTTGTGGTCAGCGGTATCGGCAAAAGTGCCATTATCGCCCATAAAATAGTGGCCACCTTCAATTCCACAGGCACTCCTTCCATATTTATGCATGCGGCCGACGCCATCCACGGCGACCTGGGCATGGTACAACAGAATGATGTGGTGATCGTGATCAGTAAAAGCGGGGAAAGTCCGGAAATCAAGGTCCTGATCCCTCTGCTCAGGAATTTTGGAAATACCCTGATCGCCATGGTGGGCAATACCGATTCCTACCTGGCCCGGAATGCTTCTATTGTATTGAATACCAGCGTAGAACAAGAGGCTTGTCCCAATAACCTGGCCCCTACCAGTTCTACTACAGCCCAGCTCGTGATGGGCGATGCCCTGGCTATCTGCCTGATGGAACTGAACGGATTCCAGTCCACCGACTTTGCCAAATTCCACCCGGGAGGCTCCCTGGGCAAAAAGCTCTACCTGCGGGTCTCGGACCTGTATGCGGATAATGAGAAGCCAAAAGTACTGGCCGGACAATCGTTGAAAGAAGTAATTGTGGAAATGACCGCCAAAAGACTGGGCATAACGGCCGTGGTGGAAGAAGATGGAAGCCTGCTGGGTATTATCACCGATGGCGACCTCCGCCGGATGCTGGAGAAAAACAGTGATATTGAAAAAGTAAAAGCCGGTGATATCATGACCCGTAACCCCAAAACCATCGGCTCTGAGGAACTGGCCATCAGTGCGCTGGACGTGTTACGGAAAAATGAAATATCGCAATTAGCGGTAACAAACAATGGAAGATATGAGGGAATCATACATTTGCACGATTTAATTAGGGAGGGATTAATATAGGCCTTCGGTACGCCGAGGATCTTCATCTACAATCTTGATGATTTGCCAAACGGCTACTCAGGATGACACGAAAAATGCCCTACGAAAGATGAAAAGCGGGGAGAGTGTGAAAGATTAGAACGCTGATTAAACCAGATATCTTAATAAACGAAATGATCGTGTCATCCTGAGTAGTCCGCCGCGGCGGACATATCGAAGGATGAACTAAACTTATAAAATGAACAAACACCACTACGTAGCCATCATGGCGGGCGGTATCGGAAGCCGCTTCTGGCCCATGAGCCGTACCAATTTTCCCAAACAGTTTCTCGATGTATTAGGCACCGGCAAAACGCTGATACAACAAACCTTCGAGCGCTATGCCAAACTGGTACCGAAAGAAAATATTTATATCATTACGTCGGACGAATATGTAGGCATTGTAAAAAAACAGGTGCCCGAAATACCCGAAAACAATATCCTGGCGGAACCTTCCCGGAAAAATACAGCCGCCTGTATCGCCTATATTGCTTTTAAACTTTACAAACAGGATCCGGAAGCACTGATGATGGCGGCCCCGGCGGACCACCTGATCATGGACGGCGATGAGTTTGTAAAAACCGCCTCCAAGGCCCTGGATTTTGTGAATCATATTAATGCCCTGGTCACCATTGGCATTAAACCCACCTATCCGAATACCGGATATGGTTATATCCAGTATGATACGGCAGAAGCGGCCCCGGAAATCTATAAAGTAAAAACCTTTACTGAGAAACCGAACCCCGAACTCGCCAAGGCCTTTATCTCCAGCGGCGACTTCTTGTGGAATGCCGGCATCTTTACCTGGAAGGTGAAGAATGTGCTGACCGCTTTTGAAAAGCACCTGCCCGAAGTGTACGAGGTCTTTGCTGCGGAAAAAGAACATTTCAACACGGATACGGAGCAGGAAGCCATTGAACGCATCTACCCCCAGTGCACCAATATTTCCATCGACTTCGGCGTCATGGAAAAAGCGGAAAATGTATTTGTCATTCCCGCCAGTTTTACCTGGAGCGATCTCGGCACCTGGCTCAGCGCCTGGGATAATATGGAAAAGGATTATTGGGGAAATGCCGTGGCCGGAAAAAAAGTAATGGTTATGGATGCCAAAAACTGTATGATCCATGTTCCCGACAATAAACTGGTGGTATTACAGGGCCTCGAAGAGTTTATCCTGGTCGATACCAAAGATGTTTTACTCGTCTGCCGCAAGGACAAAGAACAGGAGATCAAGGAATATGTGGCGGAAGTGAAGCGGAATATGGGGGATAAGTATCTGTAAAAAAACATCTTTTCTGTATAAATACACCCCGGTTAAAGCCGGGGTTTTTTTTATCTTAGCAACATTGGGGTTTGTTTAGTCGTTGAGACGTTTGGTTGTTTGAACTATCCTGAGGATGTTCAGCTAAACAGCATAAGTATCTGTAAAAAAACATCTTTTCTGTATAAATACATCCCGGTTAAAGCCGGGGTTTTTTTTATCTTAGCAACATTGGGGTTTGTTTAGTCGTTGAGACGTTTAGTTGTTTGAACTATCCTGAGGATGTTCCGCTAAACAGCAAACGACTAAACCCCAAACAACTAAACCTTCCCCATGTTCCCCTACCACAACATCCTCTTCCTCGACATCGAAACCGTGCCACAGGAATCTTCTTTTAACGGACTACCCGATGAGTGGAAAAAACTCTGGGAGCTGAAATCGCAGAACCTGATCCGCAATAAGGAGGATGAGACGGCGGCTACGATTTATCCGAGAGCGGGCATCTATGCCGAGTTTGGAAAAATCATTTGCATCAGTTGCGGGTTCTTACTGGGTACGGGGGTGGACAAAAAAATAATCCTGAAATCATTCGCGGGAGATGATGAAAAGCAGTTGCTCACTGATTTTATTGATATGCTCAAAAAATGGTCCGGCACCGGCAGCCGTCATCTCTGTGCCCACAATGGCAAGGAGTTTGACTTTCCCTATCTCTGCCGCCGGATGATCATCAACAACCTGTCGATTCCTTCGTTGCTGAATATTGCCGGCAAAAAGCCATGGGAGATCACCCATCTCGATACCATGGAGCTCTGGAAGTTCGGTGATTTTAAAAGTTATACTTCCCTGAACCTGCTGGCGCATACCCTGGGTATTCCAACCCCTAAGGATGATATTGATGGGAGTATGGTCTGGGAAGTATACTGGAAAGAAAAGAACCTCCCCCGCATCATCACCTATTGCCAGAAAGATGTGGTAACAGTGGCCCAGGTATTGTTACGGATGGGCGGCGAGACCCTGATTGCTGAAGAAAATATTGAAATAAAATAATCATGGAAAGAATCAATTACTCCTCCGGTGCCAAATGGGAAGATATTGTCGGCTACAGCCGGGCCGTTAAAATCGGAAATACCATTGAAGTCACCGGCACCGTTGCTGTTGATGAAAACAGCGAGCTGGTCGGCAAGAATGATGCCTATGCCCAAACCCGTTTTATCCTGGAAAAAATTGAAGCCGTGCTGAAAAGAGCCGGGGCATCAATGAATGATGTGGTCCGCACCCGCATGTTCGTCACCGATATCTCCCGCTGGGAAGAATACGGCCGTGCCCATGGTGAATTTTTCAGCAAAATAAAACCCTGCACTTCCATGATCGAGGTAAAAGGGCTGATTGACCCGGAGTATCTGATTGAGATTGAAGCGACGGCGGTGCTTGTGTAAAAGCCGGTGCTCTTCTCATGCTGCCAGTCCCGCCAAATGCGGGGAGCGTGCCGAAGCATTGACGAAGCACCCTTCGACACGCTCAGGGTGACAACCGCTGTCATGCTGCCTGTCCCGCCAAATGCGGGAAGCTTGTCGAAGCACTGGCGAAGCATTAATTTTGAACATCTATGAATATCGAATCCCTCCGCGACTACTGTCTTTCCAAACCAGGCGCCGAAGAAACCCTGCCCTTCGGTCCGGATACACTGGTGTATAAAGTCAGCGGCAAAGTATTCCTGCTCGTAGGGCTTGATGCCGAAGACCTGCGCTTTAACGTAAAATGCGATCCAGACAAAGCTATTGAGCTGAGGGATGAACACCCCTGCGTACTCCCCGGTTTTCACATGAACAAAAAACACTGGAACACGATCATTGTAGACGGCTCTGTTTCCAATGCCCTCTTAAAAGAATGGATTGATCATTCGTATGAGCTGGTAGCGCCGAAAGGGAAGAAGGGATGAAAAAAAGTACGAAGTGAGAAATACGAAGTACGGGGTGCCTCCTTTCGCCACCCTGTAACAGAATAAAAAAAGTTAAATATTCTCATTGGTACTACTCCAAAAAACAGATCTCAGTACCTTTCACTCCTGTTTGCATACCTAATTTTTATTATGAAAAAAATATTGCTGGCTTCCTGCCTTTTTGCTATAACTATTACAGGCTTCTCCCAATCCTATAATATCTCCTGGGGCGAAGAAATCAAACTCAAAAAAGGAACCGCCGATCTCGATATTGTGATGGTGGATAATACCGGCCTGTTCTTTACCGAGGAACGGGTGAAGCTGAAAAGCTATTTTGTCATTGGTGCCACGTATGGATCCAGTCATAAACTTGTCAAACTGGATAAAAATTTCAGCGAAGTCTTCGATAAAGAATACAAGAAAGAACTGAAGGGGCTTGACTTTCATAGTTTTCAGCCGTTGGAGAATGAGCTCTACCTGTTTTCCACCGATTATAACCGGAAAGACAAACAGTTTATCATCCTGGGAGCAAAAGTGGACAAGAACAGCGGCGATATTCCCGGCGACTTCCAGGAACTGGGGAGCTATGGACTGGAAAGCAAGCGGGATAATTATGAAATGCGCATTTCCCCGATCCAGAACGGAAAAGCCTTCCTGATGGTTACTAATATTTCCAACAAGGATCGCGTATCACTGGCCATCAGTGTGCTGGACAAAACCCTGAAACGTAAGGAAAGCGCTGTGATCAACCTTTCTTTTAACCCCGGCCTTTACCAATTGCAGGATGTACAATTTACCAAAGACAATAAAATCGTAATCCTGGGTAAGGAATTTGAAGAAGTACCCTACGGTAAAAAGAAAAGAAAGCGGTTGGTCTTTAAGCAATATGTGATGGGCGTTTATGATAACGATGGTAAAAAAGAGAAAGATGTGGTGGTGGATGCCAGCGACCGGTATATTATCAGCGGGAAGCTGATTGAACAACCCACCGGTGAATTGTTGCTGGCCGGGTTTTATTGTAACGATGCTAAAAAACAGGATCTGAACGGCTTCTTCATCAATAAACTCAACCCGGTATTGGGAGAAATGACCCTGAGCTCCTTTAAGGAAATCAATGCGGGTATGCTGGGTACCGCTTTCGAAGACGAAGGCGATGTGGATGACGAAAGCAGGGCCAGTAAAAAAGACGCCAAAAAAGCGAAAGACGAGGACGATGAAGAGGAGTTTCCAAACAGCTATATCATCAAATCGGTCGATATCAGCCCGGTGGACAATTCGGTGATCATTACCAGCGAAGTGTCAAAATATTCCTATTACAGCTATACCTCCAGTACCTATAATAACTCCACCCGTAGCTGGAACCACCAGACCACCCATGTTCACCGGTTTACCAACCAGGATATCCTGGTCATTAATGCCGATAAAGACGGAAATATCAAATGGATCAACGATCTGCCCAAATCCCAGCTCGAGGAAATCAGGACCACCAACAGCGGCGTTGGCTATGGGTTCAGTTATGAGTATGACCGGGGCGGCTACTTTGCCGGGGCCGGCGGTATGCCTTTTTATTCCTCGTTTACAAGCATCCTGCTAGACAATAAGCTGGTCCTGATCATGAACGACCACAGCAGTAATAATGTGAACCCCGAATACGGGACCCGGGTGAAAACAGTAAGTAATTTCCGGAAGAGAAGTAATGTATATGGCGTCTCCATCGACTTAGCCAGCGGTAAAATGACCCGGAAAATCATTGCCTCTAACAATGATGAAACCGTTCTGATGCCACGGCATTCTTATGTTGTTGGTGTGAACACCAACAACATACACACCAACGACAATGTTGTTGGTGAGAACACCAACAACAATCAACTGATCATCCCCTCCTGGCGGACGCACATGATGGCGAAGACACAGTTGAAGTTTGCGCGGATCACGGTCCGCTGAGTGCTGTTGGTGAGAACACCAACAGCTTGTGTGTTGTTGGTATTAACGCCAACAGCTTGTGTGTTGTTGGTATTAACATCAACAGCTTGTGTGTCGTAGGTGTTAACACCAACAGCTTGCATGTTGTTGGTGTTCTCACCAACAACATGTCTTACCTTAGCACCATGCCCATCATCAACTCCAAACTACCCAATGTAGGCACCACCATCTTTACCGTCATGAGCGGACTGGCCACCGAATACCGGGCGGTAAACCTGGGCCAGGGTTTTCCTGATTTTCCGATGAGTCATGAATTAACCGGGCTGGTCAGCAAGGCCATGCAGGAAAATTATAACCAGTATGCTCCTATGCCGGGCTGGATGCCGCTCCGGGAAGCCATTGCGGAAAAAGCGGCTTTTCTTTATGGGGCATCGGTGAATCCGGATACCGAAATCACGATCACACCGGGCGGTACTTATGCCATCTATTCCGCCTTTACCGCGATCCTGCGTCCGGGCGATGAAGTGATTGTATTTGAACCCGCCTACGACAGCTATATTCCGAATATTGAAGTCAATGGAGCGGTGGCGGTACGCATCCCGTTGGTGTATCCTGATTATCATATTGACTGGGAGACGGTAAAGAATGCAATCAACGCCAAAACAAAAGCGATCATTATTAATTCTCCGCACAATCCCACGGGCAGTGTGATCGGCGAAAAAGATATTGAAGCATTACGGACCATTACTGCCGGCACAAACATTTTTATTATCAGTGATGAGGTGTATGAACACCTGATCTTTGATGACATCCCGCATCAGAGTATGCTTCGTTATCCCGATCTCCTGGAGCGGAGCTTTGTCTGTTTCTCTTTTGGAAAAGTATATAACTGTACGGGGTGGAAACTGGGTTATTGTATTGCCCCGACCACCTTGATGAAAGAATTCAGGAAAGTGCATCAGTTCAACTGCTTTAGTTGCTTTACACCATCACAGGTAGCCCTGGCTGCATTTCTAAAAAACAGGGAAGCTTATCTTGGCCTATCTTCTTTTATGCAGGAAAAAAGAGATGCTTTCAGCCGCCTGATGCAATCCACCCGTTTTGATCTGCTGGTCAGCCATGGCAGTTATTTTATCTGTGCAAAGTATAACCGCATCAGCGATGAAGCCGATAAGGACTTTGCGATCCGGCTCACCAAAGAAGCCGGTGTGGCCACCATACCTGTTTCGGCCTTTTACCAGGACAGCAAGGATGATAAAGTCCTGCGTTTCTGTTTTTCTAAAAGCCAGGAAACACTGGAGCGTGCTGTGGAAAAACTGGTGAAGCTCTGATGTTTACAGACTCCCGATACAAAGGCATTTTCTTTATGCTCCTCGCCGCTCTTGGTTTTTCCGTCATGGGAGGCGCAGCCAAAGCTCTGAAAGAAAGCTTCAGCGCCGGACAACTTGTTTTTTACCGGAATGCCATCGGCCTGCTTTTTTTATTACCGGGTCTGCTGATCAAACCACCCGTGCAACAGGGCGGAAAACCCTTCCGCCTGGCTTTCCGCGGACTGATGGGCACGCTGGCCTTGTACACACTGTTATATTGTATTCTCCATATTCCGCTGGGTACGGCCATGAGTTATAACCTCACGTCGGCCTTGTTTATCGCGGTTTTCTCCTTTCTTTTTTTTGACGAATACCATGGTAAGAAAGTAGCTTTTGCCGTGGTCCTTGGATTTGCGGGCATGCTGCTCATTTACAAACCGGTGATGCACCTGCCCTGGTATTATCACCTGGCCGGACTGATCTCGGGTATTACTTCTGCGATTGCCTATATGACTGTTAACCGGCTCGCGGCGTTTTATGATCCACGGGTAATCGTGCTTTCCTTTTTGTCCAGCGGTTTCATTGTCCCGCTGGTTACTATGATCATTCATTATACCACCGGTGTGGTACCGGATGGATTATTCATCATCGATTTCCGGCCGCCTCATGGTCTCGAATGGTTCTGGCTCCTGCTCATGGGTATCGCGGCACTGTTGGGACAATACTTTGTCACCCGTTCCTTTGGCTCCGACAAGGCCGGTATTGTGTCGGTCTTTGGTTATGCCAATATCATCTATTCCGTTTTCATCGGTATGTTGCTCGGCGACGCATTTCCGGATTGGTTCAGTTGGGCGGGGATTTTCTGCATCATCGGCAGCGGGGTGATTATTGCGTTATTCAAGGGCAAACAAAAGGCTGTTGCCTGAACATTCTTTATTATTTTAGGATCAAATTGCCGGTATGCACAAAAAGATCCTGTTCTCCTTCCTGTTATTTTTTGGCATTCAGCTACCCGCCCAGGTACTTTCACTCCGTGATCAGGCCCGGGTGTTGGATGAATTGTTGGGTGACCGCCTGAATAATCTGCTGCCGGTATTGATGGAAAAAAACAAGGTGGAAATGTGGGTACTGATCAGCCGGGAATACAATGAGGATCCGGTATTAAAAACCATGCTGCCGGCGGAATGGCTTTCGGCAAGAAGAACAACCATTCTTGTTTTCTATCATAACCCGGGGAAGAAACAATTCGAAAAAATGGCCATTGCCCGTTACAATGTGGGTGAACATATCAAAGCGGCCTGGGATATGCAAAAGTTTCCCGATCAGTGGGAGGCGCTGTCGGATCTGATCCGTTCGTGCAACCCGCAGCAGATCGCTGTAAATATTTCTAAAAACTATGGCCATGCAGACGGACTGGACCATACGGAATACACTCAATTTATGGATAAACTGCCCGCTGCATTTAAATCACGGGTGGTATCTGCTGAAACACTGGCGGTAAACTGGCTGGAGACCCGTACCGAAAGGGAAATGCAGATTTATCCGCAACTGGTGGCCATGACCCATAAAATCATTGAGGAAGGTTTTTCTGAAACCGTGATTACACCCGGCATTACCAGCACCGATGATCTGGCCTGGTGGTTCCGCCAGAAAATCCGGGATCTCGGTCTGGAGACCTGGTTCCATACTTCGGTGGATGTGCAGCGCAGCGACAGTACCAGTTTTGAACACCTGCGCAGTTTTTCTAATCGCCCTAAAGATGATGTGATTGTTCCCGGCGATTTACTGCACGTGGATATCGGTATTACTTATCTGCGGTTGAATACGGATTGCCAGCAACATGCGTATATCTTAAAACCCGGAGAAACCGATATACCCGCTTCTATCCGGCAGGCATTTGAAAAAGCCAGCCGGTTACAGGATATCCTGACTTCAAATTTCGTGGCGGGCCGGACAGGTAATCAGATCCTGGGCGCCTCGCTTACACAGGCCAAAAGCGAAGGCATCAAAGCCAGCATTTATACCCATCCCCTGGGATTTCATGGACATGCTGCAGGACCCACCATTGGTATGTGGGACCAGCAGGGCGGAGTACCCGGCAGTGGTGACTTTCCGCTGAACTATAAAACGGCCTACTCCATCGAACTCAATGCGGCCACTTACATCCCCGAATGGAAAAAAGAAATCCGTATCATGCTGGAAGAAGACGGCTACTACAGCGAGTCCGGATTCCGCTATATCCGCGGCCGGCAAAAAGCCGTGTTCTTGGTTCCGCGGCCGAAGGCCGGAATTTTTTGATTTTTCTTCCCTCTCATATTTTTCAGCTTCGCCACCCTTCGATACGTCCCGCATAAGAAACCTTATTGGGTTGGAAAAAAAATTTCTTGCGGGACGTATCGAAGGAGGCGTATCGAAGCCCCCCAAAAAATAAATTTTCCAATTTAAATACTCATCGTATATTTGCGATATACATTTGATATATGAATAAAAAAGCACACTGGGAGAAAGTGTACAGCACCAAACAACTGAACGAAGTCAGCTGGTACCAGCCCAACCCCTCCGTCTCACTGAATTTTATTCAGGAACTGGGTATTCCGCATGAAGCTTCTGTTATTGATATTGGTGGCGGGGACAGCCTGCTGGCCGATCACCTGCTGGAGGCCGGCTTTACCGATATTACGGTGCTGGACATTTCTGAAGCCGCTATCGAACGTGCTAAAAAAAGATTGGGTGAGAACGCTTCTAAAGTCAAATGGATTGTTTCAGATATCACTGAATTCAACCCCGAAAGAACCTATGATTTCTGGCACGACCGGGCCACATTTCATTTCCTGACCACCGATAACGATGTGCAGACCTATCTCAGCATTTCACAAAAAGCCATCAAACCCGGCGGCAAACTACTGATCGGCACTTTCGCTGAAAACGGACCCGAAAAATGCAGCGGACTCCCCGTAAAACAATACAGTGAAGAAAGCATGAATGCCACCATCCGCCGCTGGTTTGAAAAAATTAAATGTATTCATACCGACCATATCACCCCGTTCAACAGCATCCAGCATTTCCTTTTCTGCAGTTTTAAAAAATCAATCGCACACAATGGCCTTTCATAAAAAAGAAGAATTTACCCAGAAAGAACAGGATCTGGCGGCCTTCGCCAAAGCGATGAGCCACCCTGCCCGTATTGCCATTCTTAAAGTGCTGGCTGAACGGAATGAATGTATCTGCGGGGAGATTGTGGATGTGCTTCCCCTGGCACAGAGTACCGTTTCCCAGCACCTGAAGGAGTTAAAAACCGCCGGCCTGATCAAGGGTACTGTTGAGGGAGCCAAAAGCTGTTACTGTATTAACTGGAAAGCCTTTGAAAAATTCAGCAGTGAGTTCAATATTCTTTTTAATCATTTAAAGGTGAAAAATGAGAAGGCGTGTTGTTAATGCTTCGCCCTTTGTCCGCCTTCGATACGTCCGCCGCGGCGGACGTATCGAAGGCGGACGATTTGAAAAGCGAGAAGAATAAAAATTACTTATTTATTAAAAATATACCATCATGGCAACCGACGAACAACTCAAAGAAATCGTAAAACAGAAATACAGCGAGATCGCCCTGCAGGATAAGGAATCCAACCAATCCTCCTGCTGCGGGTCGGGTTGCTGCTCCACCGAAGTGTATAATATCATGAGTGATGATTATACCGAACTGGAGGGTTATAACCCGGATGCGGATCTTGGACTGGGTTGTGGGTTGCCGACACAGTTCGCCAAAATTAAAGCCGGTGATACCGTCATCGACCTGGGCAGCGGGGCCGGTAATGATTGTTTTATCGCGCGTGCCGAAACCGGTGAATCCGGAAAAGTGATCGGTATTGATTTCACCCCCGCCATGATCGACAAGGCCAGATCCAACGCCGAGAAAAGAGGGTTTAATAATGTGGAATTCCGCCAGGGCGATATTGAAAAAATGCCGGTTACTTCGAATGTGGCCGACGTGATTGTCAGTAACTGTGTGCTGAACCTGGTGCCTGATAAAGACGGGGTCATTAAAGAAATATTCAGGGTGCTGAAACCCGGCGGCCACTTCAGCATTTCCGATGTGGTGCTGATGGGTGAATTACCGGACGCCTTACAAAAAGACGCGGAAATGTATGCCGGCTGCGTGGCAGGCGCCATCCAGAAACAGGATTACCTGGAACTGATCGAAAAGAACGGTTTTAAAAATATTTCAGTTCAAAAAGAAAAAGCCATTGTCATACCGGATGATATCCTGAACAACTATCTCGGCACTAAAGAGCTGGAAGATTTTAAAGCAGGTAAAACCGGTATTCTCTCTGTAACTGTTTATGCAGAGAAGCCGGCGGATTGTTGTACGCCGGGAAGCGGATGCTGTTAAAAAGGAGAGTGGGAAGTGGGGGCGTTAATACGTAGTTTTTTTTCACTTTAAATAGTATAGCCATGAACAAACACACACAAGACCCCGGAGACGGGGGTTGCTGCGGCACTGGTTGCTGCTAACAACAAACAGGGGGGAGTAATACTCCCCCTCTTTTAAACCAACACTGACTATGCAGAAAAAACTTTCTTTTCTAGACCGCTACCTCACCCTCTGGATCTTCCTGGCCATGGGAGCCGGAGTGGCCATTGGTTATTTTTTTCCTTCTGCCGAAGGATTTATCAACTCCTTCCAATCCGGCAGTACCAATATTCCGATCGCTATCGGTTTGGTCTTAATGATGTATCCGCCGCTGGCGAAAGTGAAGTATGAAGAATTACCAAAAGTATTTGCCAATAAAAAAATTCTGGGTCTCTCCCTGATCCAGAACTGGATCATCGGGCCGATCCTGATGTTTTTACTGGATGTTGTCTTTCTCCGCGATCATCCTGGTTATATGACCGGACTGATCCTGATCGGTATTGCCCGCTGTATCGCGATGGTGATTGTATGGAATGACCTCGCCGGGGGCGACCGGCTATATGCGGCCGGACTCGTGGCCTTTAATAGTATTTTCCAGGTACTGTTTTATAGTCTCTATGCCTGGATCTTTATTACCAAACTGCCTCCTTTACTCGGACTGAAGGGGTATGAAGTAAATATCACAATCGGGGATGTGGCCCAGAGTGTATTTATTTACCTGGGCATCCCCTTCCTCGCCGGTTTAATATCACGGTATATCCTGATAAAATGGAAAGGCGAGGATTGGTTTAATAACCGCTACCTGCCCGCCATCAGCCCGATAACGCTTGTCGCCTTGTTATTCACCATCCTGGTGATGTTCAGTCTGAAGGGTAAACTGATCGTACAGATTCCCGGAGATGTATTATTGATTGCGGTGCCGCTCAGTATCTATTTTGCCATCATGTTTTTCTCGGCCTTCTTTCTATCGAAAAAAGCAGGAACCGATTATCCAAAATCCGTTTCCCTGGCTTTTACTGCCGCGGGAAACAACTTTGAACTGGGTATCGCTGTCGCTATTTCGGTATTCGGGATTACTTCACCGGCTGCATTTGCCGCCGTGATCGGCCCGCTGATCGAAGTACCTGTACTGATCTTACTGGTGCGCTTTGCACTCGCTCAACAACATAAATTCAAATCAACGAAAGCATGAAGAAGAAACTTCTATTTGTTTGTATCGAAAACAGTAACCGCAGCCAGATGAGCCAGGCTTTTGCGAAAATACTCGGTGGTGAACAGGTGGAGGCCTATAGTGCCGGATCCAAACCCTCGGGTATTGTAAACCCAAAAGCAATCGCGGCGATGAAAGAGCTGGGTTATGATCTCAGTACGCACGACAGCAAGAGCCTCGACGAAGTAAAAGGCTTTGCTCCCTTTGATGTGGTGGTGACGATGGGTTGCGGAGACGCTTGTCCCTGGATGCCGGCCAAACGTTTTGTTGACTGGCAGATCCCGGACCCCAAACACATGGAACCGGAAGCATTCAATACTGTGCGGGATTTTATCCGGGATAAAATTGCCAGCCTGCTGATTGAGCTGGCGGATTAATTCAGATACTCTTTCGGAATCGGGTTGTCGGCTGATTCTCCCTGCCAGAAAACGTTGAGTATCCACCAGCGCTTCCCATCAAACCATAATTGAATACTGTTGATGCCCCGCATAAAGGGTTTTTCATCCATTAGTGTTCTCCGTGATTCATAAGTGCTGAAAATATGTACCACGCTGCCATAGCGATCAGTTTTCCGGCTGATTTCCTTTTCAAAAAATCCGTCCTTCTCCAGGGCGGGCCCGGCAGTTTTTATATAATCCTCCAACGCCATTACCCGCTTACCCATCATTCCATCGGGCTTCTTGCCGGTGGCCACCAGTTTTGCTTCCTGTAAAAACAAAGTCCGCATCCGGTCCCAGTTGCGGATTTGTCCCGCCGGACCGGATATCACCGAATAAAGTGCCGCAATAATAGCATCCTGGCTTTCCACATCCTTCAGTTCGGCCGGAATACTGTCTGTGGTTACACGGGCATTGGCCTGTACTTGTATAAACAGGGATATGATTAAAAGGGCAATAAGGGGGCGCATCAGTTGATTTTTATGACAATTTACACTCATGCCGGCTGAATTCTGGTCCGTTCATCAAAACCCGGACTTCTTTATTTACTTTGCCTGAAGATGCCACTAACCGAAAAGCCGGTTTTGTCCGGTAAGCTGTATATGTTTCTCTTTGCCCTGCTGGGACTGGTCTATATCGCGGGGCTGTTTGTCCCGCTGATGGATAATGACTCCGCCCATCATGCCAATATCGCCCTGCACATGTACCTCAGCGGGGATTATGTAAACCTGGTGGATAACGGGACCGACTACCTGGATAAACCCCATCTGCATTTCTGGCTGGCCGCACTGAGTTTTAAACTGTTTGGGGTAACCGGGTTTGCTTACAAACTACCCTCCCTGCTTTTTACCATCCTGGGTGTCTATTCGGTTTACAGGCTGGCTAAATCACTTTATGCTGCTGAAACCGGCAGACTGGCCGCCCTGATTATTGCTTCTTCCTTATCATTTATTCTGGCGAATAATGATGTCAGGATGGATGCTAT
Organism: uncultured Chitinophaga sp.; assembly: GCA_964650455.1. Lineage (GTDB taxonomy): Bacteria > Bacteroidota > Bacteroidia > Chitinophagales > Chitinophagaceae > JJ008. Next base: position 27,350 of record CAZYTV010000004.1, read on the forward strand.
ACTGACCGCCACGATCGCATTTGCCGCCTGGCAGTTAACTGAGCTTATACTGAGTAAGCGTTGGTTGAATGTGTTGGGCGCCGCTGCAGGACTGGCCCTCGCTTTTTCCACCAAAGGCGCTATCGGTGTACTTGTTCCCGCTGTTTATGTTTTAATATTGGGGATTTCCCGCCGTCAGTTCCTTTCCTTCTTCTCGTTGAAATGGATTAGCCTGCTCCTTCTTTTTTTCCTGTTCATCAGCCCTGTCCTTTATTGTTATTATCTGCAGTTTAACCTGCACCCGGAGAAAATAATCCGGGGAAAGGATCATATCAATGGTATCCGGTTTATTTTATTGAACCAGGGGATTGAGCGCTATACCGGTGCCATGGGTGATACACTGAAAAAGGATTATCTCTTTTTCATACACAGCTTCCTTTGGGCTTTTGCTCCCTGGTCTGTCCTGGCATACGCAGCGTTGTTTACTGTGCTTAAGCGGTCAAAAGAAAAAGCGTTTGAACCTGCCACGGCCCTGGTATTCCTGTTCCTGATCGTATTGGTCAGTTTCTCCGGCTTTAAACTCCCTCATTACCTGAATATCAGTTTTCCGTTTGTTGCGGTATTTACCGCCGCCTGGCTGACCCGTATGGCTGATCATCCGGTAGTGTTGAAGAGAATTTACCGGTTACAACTGATCCTTACATTGTTATTACTGCTGCTGATAGCGATTATTAATTTCTGGGCCTTCCAGGTTAACAGTTATTTTATACTGACCGCTGTCATTTTATTACTAAGTGTCTACATTCATTTTATCCGAAGTACAGTGATGCATCAACCGGCTAAAACCGTTAGCCTCTCTGTAGCCGCCATGGCGCTTGGATTTTTGCTGTTGAATACTAATTTTTACCCGCAACTGCTGAAATACCAGGGAGGAAACATACTGGCGGCGGAAATCAGGGGCAAAATTGATGCGCGGCATGTCTATTTCTGGGGAGAAAGCAACAGTGCTTCATTCGACTTTTATACAAAATCAATCCGTAAAAAATATACGGGCGCGGAAGAAAAGAGAAAAGAAAAAATATGGATTGTATATTATCCGAAAGACGTTCCGGGTATTATTCAGACTGGATTAAAATTAGGTAATACGATTACCCTCAAAGATTATGAAATAACAAAGCTGGATCTGGCATTCCTGAATCCCGGAAAAAGGGACAGTGTCTGCTCCACAATCATGCTTTCCGAAGTATTGCCCTGATTTTTACTGGCAGTTTTTTTTAAGCAGTTCATTCACTTCAAGACCATACTGTTTTTCAAACTGCAGCTCTTTTGCCTTTTTCAGATCCGCACAGGCCTCGTCCTTTTTCTCCAGCGCCAGGTACACCAGGGCCCGGTTTTTATATGCGTACGCATTGATAGCATAGCGGGTTATTGATTTATTTATATCTTCCAGGGCACCCGCATAATCATTCAGCTTGTACCGGCTGAAGCCGCGGTCATTTAGCGTGAGGGGTTCGTCCTTTTCCAGTTCAAGTGATTTATTAAAGTAACCAAGTGATTCCTCATATGTACCCATCAGGCTGTATTGGAATCCGATATTTACATACGGGCCAACAAAACTGCTGTCCAGTTTAATGGCTTTTTTCAGGTACATAATGGCTTCTTCTCTCCGGTCCAGTTCATCCAGCACCGTACCCAGGTTATTCAGTACAGATATATCTGCTGTGTCATAACTATAAGCCCGGTAAAAATCTTCATAGGCACCTTTGAAATCCCGTTTTTGTTCCTTGGCACTGCCGCGGTTGACAAAACATCCCAGCAGGAATTTCTCATCGCTGGTACGCTCGATGGCTTTTGTATTATCCGCGATGGCTTCATCGGTATAATTCAGGACATACATCAGGTTAGCCCGGTAATGATACGCCAGTGCGGAATCAGGTTCCAGTTCAATAGCCCTGGAAAAGTCATCAAAACTTTTCTGCATTTCCTTTAATTCAAAAAAAACAGTACCCCTCCCGGTATATACATCATATTTTGTGGAATCTTTTTTCCAGGCTTTATTATAAATATCCAGCGCTTCCGTAAACTTCTTTTCACCGATCAATTGCTGGCCTCGTGCTATCAGTTCCTTGGCAGACTGACCTGCAACGCTGATTGAAAAGAAAACACAGAATAATAGGAATAAATTTTTCATGGCTTAATTTAAAATCACAGGCCCGCCTTGCTGCTGATGTCCAGCATTCGCTTAATTGGTTTCAGCGCAGCCAGTCTTAATTCCTCCTCCATGGTTATTTCCGGTACTTCATACTTCATACAGAGGTATAATTTCTCCAGGGTATTCAGTTTCATGTGCGGACAATCATTGCAGGCACAGTTATTAGTGGGCGGGGCAGGAATAAATGTCTTTTGGGGAGAAGCCTTCATCATCTGGTGAAGGATGCCTGTTTCGGTGGCCACGATATATTCAGTGGCATCATCGGTCTGTGTGTATTTGAGTAAGCCGGTTGTGGAACCAATATAATCTGCCAGGCGCAGCACTGGCTCCTCACATTCCGGGTGGGCAATGAATTTTGCTTTCGGGTGCCGTATTTTCAGTTTCGTTATTTTTTCAAGGCTGAAAATTTCATGCACCATACAGGCGCCGTTCCAGAGGAGCATATCACGTCCGGTTACTTTGTTGATATAGGCTCCGAGGTTTTTATCTGGGGCAAAAATGATTTTCTGGTCTTTTGGGAAACTCTCTACAATGATCCGGGCGTTGCTGCTGGTCACGATCACATCGCTCAGAGCCTTAATGCCGGCGCTGCAGTTGATGTAACTCACGACCACATGATCGGGATGTTGTTCTTTGAATTTTTTGAAAAGTGGCGGGGGGCAACTGTCGCTCAGGGAACAACCGGCTTTAAAATCCGGAATGACTACTTTTTTCCCGGGATTCAGGATCTTGGCCGTTTCCGCCATGAAATGCACTCCGGCAAAAACGATCATGTCCGCATTGGTCTTTTCCGCTTCCTGGGCCAATCCCAGGCTGTCCCCGATATAATCCGCCACATCCTGGATATCCGGTTCCTGGTAGTAGTGAGCCAGGAGGAGCGCATTTTTTTCCTTTTTCAGTTTTTCGATTTCTCCAAACAAATCCAGCGAAGGATCCAGTTCGATATCGAGAAATCCTGTTTTTTCAACATTCGCAATCGCTGTATCCGGCACCAGGGTATTCATGATTTTTTCGTTTTTGTTTGTTCGTTCAGGTTAGCAATATTCCACCAAGCTGTTCAATTTTTCAAAACAAAATTTTCAAACCCTGCGATTAATACAATAATAGTATTAATATATTTTTATAAAAAAGAGTATATTATTATTACAGCGGTGGATTCGTGGAAAACTCTTCAATTTTATTCTTTGCAAAGTTACAAATTCACAGATATACACAGTTTTGCGTATGTAATCCACAAGGGAAGACCCAGTACCAGTACGGTTTTTTTAGAGATTTCCACATCATTGTGCATTCCTGACTGCGTAAAAGAAGTTTTATAAATCCGGAAAAATTGCTGTGGATAGTTGCAGGACAAATGTGCATTTGTGTACAAGGTTCAGCAACTGACCGGGCAACCGGTTAGTTAAATCCCATTCATCCCGTTTCATATTAACGTTTCACAGCGGGTTATGCACATAATTTTTCACCGGTGCACATGGTCTGGTGGAGAAAAATCCTGAACACCAGTCACCGGATGAAAAAAAGTAGCTTAAATAAATAGCCCGATGTGCATAAATCAGGCAGACCTGCTAATTAGATGAGCGGAATTTCCCGTATGAGTGAATGAACTAATTTTACAGGTATAAAAATATTAACTATGAAGTCGCTTAAACGATTCCTTGCCGCCTTTTTCCTTTTTTTCTTTTTCTCCGCACGGGCGGATGAAGGCATGTGGCTCCCCTTATTCCTGCAGCAAATGAACGAAAAGCAGATGAAAACAATGGGAATGAAAATATCGGCCAGTGATATATATAATATTAATAAAGGAAGCCTGAAGGACGCGATTGTCAGTTTCGGGGGTTTCTGTACCGGGGAAGTGATTTCTGACAAGGGCCTGGTGCTGACGAACCACCACTGTGGTTTTGATGCTATTCAGAATCATTCCACCCTGGATCATAATTATATCAGGGATGGATTCTGGGCCCGGAATAAAGGAGAAGAAATTCCGAACCCTGGTCTTTTTGTCACATTTATTGTCCGTATCAAAGATGTCTCCAAATCAGCGCTGGAAGGAGTTAAAGCTGGTATGACAGAACAGGAAAGGCAATCTACTATAGATAAAAACATTGCCGCTTTAAGAGCTGGTATTAAAAAAGAGAGCTACCAGGACTATTTTGTACGGTCTTTTTTTGAAGGCAACCAGTATTTTTTGTTTGTCACCGAAACTTATAAAGATGTGCGCCTGGTAGGAGCCCCCCCTTCAGCGATCGGCAATTTTGGAAAGGATACAGATAACTGGATGTGGCCCCGGCATACCGGTGACTTTTCCATGTTCCGGATCTATGCAGGCAAGGATAATAAACCCGCTGAATTTTCACTAGATAATGTGCCTTATACACCCAAAAAATCCCTATCCATTTCCCTGGACGGTTTGAAGGAAGGTGATTTTACCCTGGTTTTTGGATTTCCTGGCAGAACCACCCAGTACCTGCATTCTACGGCTGTAGAGCAGATTGTGCAGGTGAATGACCCGGCTAAAATTGCTATTCGTGATAAGGCCCTGGCGGTTATCGACGGCTTTATGCGCCGGGATGAGCAGGTGAAGATTCAATATGCAGCGAAATACGCCGGTATCAGCAATTCCTGGAAAAAATGGCAGGGGGAAGTACTGGGTTTGACCAGCACGAATGCAGTAGCAAAGAAAAAGACTTATGAAGAAGAATTTCAAAAAAGAGTGAATGCAAAACCGGCTCTGACAGAACAGTATGGTACTTTATTGGGTGATCTTAACGCGGCTTACCAGGAACTGAATAAATATGGACTGGCCCGTGATTATTTCAACGAAACCCTGAGCCGGATTGAAGCGTTTACAATTGGCGCGAGACTGAATAACCTGGCCATGGTAAAAGAGAAGAACGGGGATAAAGGATACCGGGATGCGGTACCTAAAACCGTTGTAGCGCTGGAGGATATATATAAGGAATACAGTCCTTCAGTGGATAAGAAACTATTTGAGGTGTTGATGGAAAAATTCACCCGGGACCAACCTGCAGAGTTCCTCGCACCGGAGCTGGTAACCCTGGCTAAAAACAACGAGTATAATTTTGGAAGAATTGCAGATGAATTTTATAATAATGTGGATCTGCTGAATAATCCCGCTAAAGTGCTCGCCAGCCTGGCAGCAAATCCTGACACCGTACTGGCGGCCAATAAGCAGAATAAGGCCAACCAGTTGTATATCCAGTTGAATAATTATTACTACAATACGGTTACCAAAAAACTGAATGTGATACAGGCAAGGATCAACCAGTTGCAGCGTACCTATATGAAGGCCCAGATGGAAGTGATGAAGGAGAAGAAATTCTACCCCGATGCCAATAGTACGTTGCGGGTCACTTATGGAAATGTGAAGGGTTATCAGCCCCGGGATGCGGTCAGGTATGATTTTTATACCTACCTCGATGGAGTAATGGATAAATACAAACCAGGAGATTATGAGTTTGACGTACCCGAAAAGCTGCGGACCCTGTATAAAAGCAAGGATTTTGGCCAATATGGAAAAAACGGAAAGATGCCGGTTTGCTTTATCGCCATGAACCATACCACCGGTGGTAACTCCGGAAGCCCGGCCCTGGATGCGTATGGAAATCTCGTTGGACTCAACTTTGACCGGGTTTGGGAGGGCACCATGAGCGATATCAATTACGATCCCTCCATTTGCCGGAATATTATGGTAGATATTCGTTATGTGTTGTTTATCATCGACAAATATGCCGGAGCCGGTCACCTGGTGCAGGAGATGAAACTGGTACACCCCGGTAAAAAGTAAGAGACCGCCTCCAAATACCAGTAAAAACGGGCTGAATTGCAAAAAGGCGGTCAGCCCGTTTTAATTCCCTGAAATCAGCCCCCAATCCCGCTTTTTGGGCTACTTTCACCGGCAAAACGGGATCAATTTTTATAGATTTTCCACAGTTTTTCCCCTATTTTTGCCATCCTTAAAAAAATCAGTAATAATATATTATGTCTATTATCCAGGATATCCGAGATAAGTACGCAAAGCTTACTGTAGTGTTGATCGCACTGGCCCTGGTAGGGTTCATTCTGACCGATTATTTTGCCGGACAATCAAGAGGTATGATGGGTGGTCCATCGAATACGGTAGGTGTGGTAAATGGTAAAAAAATTCTTTTTGATGATTTCAGCAAAAAAGTAACACAGGCCGAAGAAGGCATGAAGGCACAGGGTTACCCGGCTGCTGCTGCCACACAGCAGGCATTGGAACAGGCCTGGACACAGGAGATCAGCCAGGTATTACTGAGTGAAGAGTTTGAAAGACTCGGCATTGATGTAGGTAAAAAAGAACTGGGCGATATCTTATATGGACAAAATCCTCCGCAGGATATCAAACAACAGTTTACCGACGAAAAAACCGGGCAGTTTAATCCGGTACTGGCCAAACAAAATATCGACCAGGTGCTGAAAAAAGGAACCGAGGAGCAAAAGGCAAATATCAATGCCTATATCAACCAGCTCGTGAACCTGCGCATGGCGGATAAATATTTTTCCCTGATGTCCGGCACAATCAACTTTCCCAAATGGATGTTGGAAAAACAAAATGCAGACAACGCCCTGCTCGCCAAAATTTCATTGGTCAGAGAAACTTATGCCAGCATTCCTGACAGCAGCGTTAAAGTGGAAGACAAAGAGATCGACTCTTATGTAAGCAAGAATAAATCCCTGTTCAAGCAAGCGGAAAGCCGCAGCATCAGCTTTGTGAGTTTCAGCGCTTCCCCAACAGCTAAAGACAGTTCCGCTACTTTAAATAGTTTACTGAGTGTACGCGACCGTTTCGGTGCTGCTGACAGTATTGCCTTGTTTCTGGCCGGTGAAGGAGCACAATATTTTGATGCTTATGTAAGCAGCAGTGCGATCCAGATTCCGGTGAAGGACTCCATCTTTAAATTACCCGTTGGTGGTATTTACGGACCCTACCTGGATGGCGGCAGTTTTGTTTTAGCTAAAATGATCGGGGTAAGAGTATTACCCGATTCCATCAAATGCCGCCACGTATTGGTGAGCAATAATCCTCAGCAGGGCGGTGTGGACGACAGTATCGCTTCCCGTAGAATTGACAGTATTAAATTTGCGATTAACAGTGGCGCCAACTGGGATTCCATGGTGCAGAAATATAACCCGGCAAGTGATGACAGCCGCCAGAACAAAGGGGAAATGACCTTCTCTTCCACACAGATCCAGGATGTGAACTTTGCCAGGGAATTCGCCCAGTTTATTCTATTTGATGGTAAAGTGGGTGAACGCAAAGTGGTAAAAACTTCTTTTGGTTATCACTATATTGAGATCATGTCGGCGATCAAACCAACCACCCATTATAAAGTAGCTTATTTGCCGAAAGAGATCATCGCCAGCCAGGAAACAGATAATGCTGCCCTGAATGAAGCAAACGCTTTTGCTGCAGAAAGCACCAATATTAAAAGCTTTGATGAGAATTACGAGAAGAACCTGAAAGCAAAAGGATTCCAGAAGGGAGTGTCTACGGATATTTCCCGTTCCAGTTCTTCTATCCGCAGTCTGGAAAACGCCACCCGTTCTTTTGTAAGAGCGATCTATGATGCAGAAAAAGGGGAAGTACTGAAACCAGAGCGTATTGATAATAGTTATGTAGTGGCCGTGGTTACCGAAGTATTGGAAGAAGGAACCATGAATACCACGCGGGCGCGTATGGCCGGTGCTGAATCAGAAATCCGGATGAAGAAGAAAGGAGAGATCCTGAAAAAGAAAATCGGTACCGTTACCACACTGGAAGACGCTATGGCCAAACTGGGTGGTATTAAAACCATTGAAACAGCAGATAGCCTCCGCATCAGCTCCGGCTCCAACATGGCTTATGAACCCAAAGTACTGGGTGCGGCGTTCAATCCGTCCAATAAGGGTAAAGTGGTTCCGGAAGTGCTGATTGGCAAACAAGGTGTTTACGTGGTTCGTGTAGATGATCAGGGTACCACAGCGGTTCCCGCCGCCGACCTGAATGCAGAGCGCCAGGCACGTTACCAGCAAGCCAAACAAAACCTGGGCAACCAGTATAGTCCGAATAATCCGCTGACCATCCTGCGCAATGCAGCAGATATCAAGGATAAGCGGTCTGAGCGTTATTAAGAAGAGACAGGAAACCAAAACCAACTAATAAGCCCCGGAAGCAAATGGACCTCAATCCATAGCTCCGGGGTTTTTGTTTTCCAAAACTCGCAACCGCCGCCCCCGGTAAATGGTTATTTTTACATACTGATATACCAATGAGTGAGCCTTTTGTAAATAAAGTAGCGGATAGCGGGTTGATCACCCTGGACCTCGAGAAATGGTATCCACGGGACGAAACAGCCGTTTTTGACCTGAAGGACCACCTCTTTATGGGCATGATCCTGAAGGAAAAGGATTTCAGGGAAGCTTTAAAAGCGACTGACTGGACGTTGTACCAGGATAAAAGCGTGGCCATCACCTGCAGCGTGGATGCCATTATACCCGTATGGGCCTATATGTTGGTAGCCGCCAGTTTACAGCCTTATGCCAAAGAGATGGTGATGGGGGACGAAAAGGAATTACACAAGACACTGTTCCTGAAAAACCTGTCTGCAATAGATGTTCAGGAGTTCAACGATAAAAAAGTAGTGATAAAGGGTTGCGGTGAAACCCCGATCGCGGACTATGTCTATATGGAGATCACCAAACTCCTTCGCCCCGTTGTTAAAAGTATTATGTACGGCGAGCCTTGCAGCACCGTACCGGTTTTTAAAAAGCCGGCAGCAGCAAAAGCAGAATAGATTTTCTTTTTGAAGGGAGCATTCAGAAGATATAACCAATTCACTATAAACGCCAGCCTTTATTAAGCAGGTGTTTTTTGCAGGATTTACAGAACCCCGTTTCTTCATCTGTAGGATTTCCTCCTTTGGCATCACGCATATAGCAGTTCATTTCGGGGCAATGCGGAAGACCAGCCGTATGCCCCAGTTCATGTATCGCTACTTTAAATAAACTTTTTTTATGTTTCAGCCGGTAATCCGAAGCCACACAGGAATTTCCGGGTTGATAGCCCAATCCCATTACGCCGGAATCAGGATTATCAGCCTTCGTGGTACTGATGTCCTGGCTGGTAATACCAATCCAGATTTCATCTTTTACTACGCGGTTGCGCAACCACATAATGATTGAATCAGCCCGATAACGGTTGCGGGGTTTGTAATAGGCGTGGGCAGGCATTGGTTCCGCCGAAACCAACTCGGTGGCAGGGAGTACAACGGATAAATTTTTGACTAACCGATCAACCGTTTTTTTATCTATGTTACCAAGAGGAATTATTTTAACCCGATAGTTTTTTTCTGTTTTACTGGTACCCGCCATTTGTTTTTGCTCCGTTCTGTTTTCCTGGCAGGAGGCCAGCAGCAGTAGTATAATGATTGCTGAGCGGTACAATGGTTCAGGATTTTATTGCCGCATAAGCAACTGCTATGGCGGCACCCACACGGGCATTATGTTTGATCAGCGCAATATTGGCTTCCAGGCTTTCTCCTTTGGTGTGATCGGCTATATATTTAAGCAGGAAGGGCGTTACTTCTTTACCAGCAATCTTTTTCTCTTTGGCAGCATTCAGGGCGATCTGTATATGGATCTCCATTTCATCACTTACAATTTCCCGTTCAGCCGGAACCGGGTTGGCAATTAATACCGTTCCTTCTAAACCAAGTCTCCATTTAGTATCCAGCAGGGTGGCAATTTCTTCAGGACTGTCCAGCCGGAGCGGGGATTGAAAACCACTTTTACGTGAATAGAAACTTGGAAATTCATCCTGGCCGTAAGTAACCACAGGGATCCCCTTTGTTTCGAGGTATTCCAGCGTGAGACCGATATCGAGAATTGATTTAACGCCAGCAGAGACCACCGCTACTGATGTTTGTCCCATTTCGGTGAGATCGGCGGATATATCCATGCTACTTTCTGCACCCCGGTGCACGCCGCCAATACCACCGGTAACAAAGATCCGGATCTCTGCCATGGAGGCAATGCGCATGGTGGCAGCAACTGTAGTGGCACCATATAATTTTTTACTCAGCACATAGGGCATATCCCGCAAACTCACTTTCCATACATCTTTAGCCTGTCCAAAATAACGGATTTGTTCTTCGGTTAGTCCGGCATAGCATTTACCATTAAAAATGGCAATGGTGGCTGGCACCGCACCCGTTTCCCGGACAGCAGCTTCCACCGCCAATGCTGTTTCCACGTTTCTGGGATAAGGCATACCATGAGATATAATTGTAGACTCCAGCGCCACCACCGGTTGACCATCGGCCAGCGCTTTTTCTACTTCGGGGTGTATTTCTAAGAAGGGGTGCATCAGGATGGATAGTATTCGTTAATCAGGCTTAATAATTTCTCCTGGTTCAGGTGGGTGGCAATAGCCCCGTTTACCTGCAGTATTTCTGCAGATAGCGTATGCGCCAGTTTCAGGCAATCCATATCCTCCATATTCAGGAATTTTCCCAGGATGAAACCGGTCAACGAACCGTCACCGGCACCGGTGCAGTCACGCACTTCAATATTCGGGGCATGTAAGGTGATGGCTTTATCTTTTTTATAAAGCGCGGAACCCATTTTACCATTATGAAGCCAGATATTATGCACCCCATTATCTAACAACTCTTCAATCTGCATCTGTGTCATCGTTGCCTGTTCTGAACAAAGGACCGGTAATTCATCTTCATTGGGAGTTACCATGTAAAGTCCTCCGAGGTTGATATGACGGAATTTGCGGGCCGGCGGTACGGACACCGGTTCGAGAATAAAGGGAATACCCGTATGCTGACTAAAACCTAGCAGCCACTCAGCCGTATCCACGCTGATATTGGCATCGGCCAGAATATAGGAGGCGGTACTAAGCAGGTCAGTATGTGCAGCCAGGTTTTCCGGGGTGATCAGGTGATTAGCAGCATGGGTCAGAAACGCGGAGAAAAGGGAACCGTCCACATTCAGGATGCCGGTGTACTTGCCGGTCAGTCCGTCCTTGGTGATACTTGCATCCATTTTCACACCCGCTTCGAAACACACGCGTTTGATCCACTCTCCATCACTGTCATTTCCCACTACGGTGATCAGTTGTACGGGCACCCCGAGCAGGGCCAGTTGGTGAGCGATATTCCGGCTGACACCCCCGGTTGTTTTGGTTACAGTAGCATCATTGGTGGTGGACAGCAGCATTTCGGAAGTGGCGTGGAAGAGTTCGTCGACCAGGGCAGCGCCAATACAGATGACGGGGTTTGACATGCTGCAAAAGTAATAGCAAATTGCTACTCTTGTTTCTTCTTGACAATCAAATACCAATCATCACCCAGCGGGAGATAACCGTAATCATAACAGTAATAATAACTGCGCCCGGTTTTGGTGGTATATACGTGGGTCTGGTAACCGAAATGAAAACCCAGTCTCAGTAATTTATCCCTGTTGGTCCTGGCCGTTTCCACCCGGTCCGTCAGTACCGAAGCCAGGATCCGCCGGTTTTTAAGCAGGGCATTATTGATATTCCGGATACAGGGATGGTACCCGTTTTTTGTTTTCTGCTCATTGTTAAAATGATTCCGGCAATAGTCGTTGCAGAATTTTTTGTCAACCCGTCCCCGCAGCGGATTTCCACAAGCCTGGCAGGGTCTTTTTCCTGTTTGAATGGTATCCATATAAACCGTTTTTCAGAGAATTAAATTACAAAGGACCAATCCGTGTACAAACGTTTTTTACCCGTTTAGTTTCGGGAATAAACGGGTAAAAACCGGCTAAGCGCCCACCCGAAATGCACTTTTGTTCGGTCATCCGGCGTGACGTCCCCGGCTGATTGAAATAAATAAATGTCTAACCGCCCCGGTGAAATACCCGGGGCACAAAATCAACAACTATGTACGCATTAAAAAACAAAGTGCAACTGATCGGCAACCTGGGCAATGTCCCGGAAATCAAAACGCTCGAAACCGGTAAGAAGATGCCCCGTTGTTCTGTGGCCACCAATGAGGTCTACCGCAATTCCAAAGGCGAGAAAGTCACTGAAACCCAATGGCACAACCTGGTGGTATGGGGTAAGATGGCGGATATCGCTGAAAAGTACCTGGCCAAGGGCCGCGAAGTACTGATTGAAGGTAAGATCGTTAACCGGAGCTACAATGACAAGGACGGACAGAAGAAGTACGTCACCGAGATCCAGGTGAACGAACTCGTACTCCTCGGTAGCCGTCCCAACGAAGCGTAGAATGCAGGGCCACGAAATTGCACGAAAACACACAAAAGTGTAATTAGGTGATTTCGTGGCATTTTTAACCTTTCTTATGACTGATATATTATTCAAACAGGAAGTGTATACCATTATTGGTTATTGTATGGAAGTATGGCGGGCTTTAGGGTATGGTTTTTCGGAAGTGGTATACAAGGATGCAATGGAGCTTGAGTTTATGGATAACAACATCCCCTATCTTCGGGAAGACGAACTCTTTGTATTCTATAAAACAAGAAAACTGAAACACCAATTCCGGTCTGATTTCACTATGTATGAGAAAATAATAGTTGAGGTGAAGGCAAATGAAGTGGCTGCTTTTGGAGATCATTTTGAGCAAACCCTTAACTACCTTAAAGCATCAGAATTCAGGTTGGGACTCATTATTAATTTTGGAAGAAAGCGACTCGAATATAAGCGCATCATAGTGTAAACTTTCGTGAGCATTTGTGTGTTTTCGTGGCTAAATTTATTAACTGGCTTTAGCCAGTTAAACATTATCTGTGGCGTTATTATGAGCACTTTTAGGATCGATACCTCAAACAAATTTTTTACCCTGGCCGCTGATCTCATCAATCAGACGGACCGGACCATATTCCTGACCGGCAAGGCCGGGACGGGTAAAACCACTTTTCTTAAATATATCCGGGATAACTGCCCCAAACAAATGGCCATCGTGGCGCCCACCGGGGTGGCCGCCATCAATGCAGGGGGTGTTACGATTCATTCGTTCTTTCAACTACCCCTCGCTCCATTTATTCCTGTGGCCAAAGGCAATGGCTTTGCGGCACCCGGACAGGAAATCAGCAACCCTCATAGCCTCGTCAGCCGTCTTCGTTTTACGGCCGACAAAAAGAAAGTGATTCAGCAACTCGAATTGCTCATCATTGATGAAATCAGTATGGTGCGTGCCGATCTGCTGGACGCGATCGATACCGTGCTGCGGCATGTACGTCTTAAACCACGGGAACGGTTTGGCGGAGTTCAATTATTGTTTATCGGGGATATGTTTCAATTGCCGCCGGTGGTAAAAGAACCAGACTGGAAACTATTGTCGGAGTATTACAAGAGCCCCTATTTTTTTGACAGCCTGGTGATGAAGGAGGCTCCACCACTTTATATAGAGTTTGATAAAATCTACCGCCAGCGGGAAACAGAATTCATTAACCTCCTGAACCAGGTCCGGAATAATCAACTGAACGAGGAAGGCCTTGCCATCCTGGAAAGCCGGTACCAGCCCGTTTTCCGCCGGAATAAGGATGACGGGTATATTATTCTGACCACTCATAACGAACAAGCACGGAACATCAATAGTATTCAATTGCAGCAACTGGATACAACACCGGTGCAATATGAAGCAGAGCTGGAAAATGATTTTCCCGCCAATGCATTCCCTGCAGAGCAGACCCTGCTGTTGAAAGAGGGAGCGCAGGTCATGTTTATCCGCAACGATACATCTGAAAAGGGAAAGCGATACTTTAATGGGAAGATCGGGACAATAGTAAAACTAGATGAAAATAAGATCTTTGTACGTTGCAAAGGGGATGACGATGAGATTGAGGTGGTCAAAGATAAATGGGAAAATATCCGCTATTCACTGGACAAAACGAGTCAGTCGGTAAAAGAGGAATTACTGGGTTCTTTTACCCAGTTTCCCCTGCGGCTGGCCTGGGCCATTACCATACACAAGAGCCAGGGACTTACTTTTGAAAAAGCCATCATCGATGCCGGGGAAGCTTTTGCTGCCGGGCAGGTATATGTGGCACTCAGCCGCTGTACCAGCCTCGAAGGAATGATCCTGAAAAGCAAGGTCAGGACCAGCAGCCTTTTTACTGACCCCCGTATCGTGGAATTCACCCGGAACAATTCATCTTCCGATGTACTGCAAACCGAACTGGTCGCCGCGCGTCGCGCCTACCAGTTGCGGGTCCTGAAAGAAGCCTTCAGTTATGACCGGTTAGTGAGTGAAGCGCTTTCATTACAATTTTTTATCCGGGAGAATAATGCTTCTTTTACGAATGAGGCAAAGCCGTGGACCGATGAATTAATCAGCAAACTCAATATCCTTCAGGATACGGCTAATCGTTTTCACCAATGGCTGGATAGTCAGTTTTTAGCCGCACCGGTTCCGGAAGAGAATACTGCATTGCTGGATCGTATCCAAAAAGCGGCCGGGCATTTTGGCCAGGAAAATGAACAGGTCATTGAGTTCCTGAAGAAACCGGCGATTATTACAGACAGCAAACAACAGGCGAAAGAAGTGAATGATTTTCTGAAGGATTTATTTGCCGGGTTGTCCCTCTCGCTGCATTTGTGTAATGGTTTTGATGGCCGTCTTGATACAGACCTGTGGCATCAGCGACGACGTGAATTTGTGTTACCCTATTTTTCAGCCAATGTATATGCCGGTGTCAGTACAACGGTAACAGATAGTGTTCACCCGGAGCTCTATAATGCCCTAAAGAAACTGCGGGATGCTTTCTGCGCACAGAAGGACCAGCCGGTATATATGGTTGCTTCCGGACTAACACTGGGTGAAATGTGTCTTTACCTGCCACATAGCCTGTCGGAAATGCGAAAGATCAGCGGTATGGGGGCGGTCCGAACTGAACAGTACGGACAGGCGTTCCTGGATATCATTCTGGAGTATTGCCAGAAAAACGGCCTGGCTTCGCTGATCCACGCAAAAGGGGAGAAACGGGAACGAAAGCCAAAAAGGGAGAAAGTTAAAACGCATAAAAAGGGTGATACTTATGCGGAGTCATTTGAATTATTCAAAGAAGGGTTATCTCCACAGGAAATTGCAACGAGCCGTAACCTCGCGTTGTCAACCATTGAAGGCCACCTGACACGCTTTGTGGAGTCCGGCGATATAGAGATTGCCACACTTATTTCACCCGGGAAAATGGAAATGATTGAAGCCGCATTGGCAAAAACAGAGGGGTATGCCCTTACACCGATCAAACAGGCACTTGGTGAATCGGTCAGCTTTGGCGAGATACGCTGGGTGCTGGCAGCAAAAGGAATCAGACGGACCTCTTCAGCGGATTAACAGCAGGGTTCCCTTTTTAGTTGATACAGACTGACCCGGCAAAATATACTCGCAATACCAGGTAAACATAGCATTGTCGCCGGGTTTGCCGGCCACCCCCCCATCCCACTGTTCCATTGGATTAGTACTGTTAAATACCAACTGCCCCCAGCGGTTATAAATTCTCAATTTAAATTGTTTTACAGCGGCTACACTTCCTAACGGACCAAAACGGTCATTCAATCCATCACGATTGGGCGTAAAGGCCGATGGAAATTGCAGTTCACGGCAGGAGGAGTCTAACGAAACAACCGCGCTGTCGCTCGTAGTACAGATATCCTGACCGGTTACGATTACGGTATACGTACCCATGCCCAGGTTGCTGACCAGGGGACTGTATTGTACAGGATTTGTATTCCAGGTATAATTCAGTGGCGTTGTGCCGGCACCCCGTACGGTTGCCGCCAGAGATCCTCCCGTATTGGTTTCACAATTGGCCGGGCTTACCTGGGCCACAGATACGTCTGCTATAATGATATCCCTGGTGGTGGTGGAGTACAGATTACCCGGACCATCTACCGTAAGTGTAACAGTATAATTTCCCGGAAAAGCATAAGTATGTTCCGGGTTCTCAAGATTAGAAGTGTTGTTCCCGGAGGAAAGCGGATCATCAAATTCCCAACGGAAACTGGAAGGGCAAAGGGTTGAAGTATTGGTGAACCGGATGGTACGGTTAGCGTTACAGGTAAAGGTAAATGCAGCGGCATTGGGCGGAGCATTGCTGATACTGATGGAATCCACCGCGAATCCATCATAATTGTTACAGGTGGTTCCTGCCCCGAATATAAAACGGAACATCACAGAAGGTTTCCCGCCAAGAGCCGGTAATGTTCGTCCGGCCTGTACCCATGTTCTGCTACCAGCACCACCGCGGCAAGAACCATTGTTAACCTGGCTATTTCCGGTCCAGCCATGAGTGATTCCTGTAGTACCGGCCATTCCGTTCAACCCGTTTATACCCGGGGTATTAAACCAGTTTTTATTAAAGCAATCCTGTTTTTCATTGGCCGTTCCGGCGGTGATCCAACTGGCACCATTATCCAGGGAGTATTGAATCGAGGCCCCGTCCCATTGCTGCTCGGTTTCCCAAAACAATTTCAGGTAAAGAAGCGGGTATTGAATATTAGTAAAATCAAAACAGGGGCTTTGCAGCCAGGACTGTTCTCCGGGACCATAATTCATTCCGGGAGCTAAGCCCCCGGCCATCCAGCAACGGGTTCCATCACCCGCCTGGTTGATCACCGTTTTAGTCGGTGTACCCCATTGCCATGTAGAACTATTACCAGCGGTGGTCCATCCCCCATTGTTGGTTTCAAAACTTTCCAGGTACGGGAAACTGGTAATCGTTTGCATGCATTGTGCATGCAAACTGATTGTATAACAAAAGAATAAAGGGATTAATATAATCGAACGGGTGTTCAGTTTTATTGATTTACTGGATGAATAAAGCGGATAAAGATAACAAACCCCATTGTAAACGGTTGACCGGATCAGTCGGGTTGCCTCTTGATGGACACAAAAGGGAGTGGTATACTGCTTACAGTTACTCAGTGGTTATTCACATTTAATTTCAATGAACTTGTCACATTAAACTTTATCTATAACTTCATTCTAATACTTACCTAACTCATTTATGGATTTAACGTCATCCCCTGCCTACCGGCATGTCAGTAATCATGTATTTGCCGAAGTACGGCAACATATTAACAGTGGTCAAAATGCTTTATTTACATTGCGGTCATGGCATCCCGGTGAGGTTATCGCCGATTTTTCTGCAGGTACAATTTCTGCTGAGCCCACATACCTGACGGTACAGATAGCAGAGGGAAAACATATTACCCTGCAACCGGAGTTTCTTCAGTATATCAATCACAGTTGTGAACCCAATGTATTTTTTGATACCACGCTGATGCAACTGGTGGCATTAAAAGAAATACCTGCCGGTTCAGAATTTGCTTTTTTCTATCCCTCTTCCGAATGGGAAATGACCCAATCCTTTCAATGTTATTGTGGAAAACATGGCTGCCTGGGTCAAATAAGGGGTGCGGCGTATCTTTCACAAGAAGCGTTATCACAGCATCGGTTTACTGATTTCATTCAATCCCGCCTGGCGAAGAAAACCGATAAAAAAGTAGCCTGAGCCGATGAAGAAGAACGAATCCGCTTTATTTGAGCCCTATCTTATTTGGGTACTTGCCCCGCACCTGGAGTCTGAAGACCCCAATATTCAATACTATTACGATTTTACACAAAGTATAAAAGAATATACACGCGTTTTTGCAGAACTGGGTGTCGATTGGAAATGGCAACCGGTTACCATGGATAATTTCCGGGAGATCATCCGCGCAATACCGGCTAACACTATAGGTAAAACGCCCCTGGTGCTCAACCTTTGTGACGGGGATGAAGTAAACGGCACACCAGGGGTATCTGTTATTCATGAAATTGAAAAGACCGGCTTGATCTATACCGGATCCGATGCGCATTTTTACAACATCACCACCTCCAAAATACCCATGAAAAAGGCTTTTGATAAAGCCGGCGTGGCTACGGCTAACTGGAGGGTGATAACCGATAAGAAAGGATCTGTAAAGGGTATTTGCAAAAGAGTTGGTACGCCCCTTATTATAAAACCTGCCGTTTCAGGCGGCAGTATGGGTGTTACTGTTAAGAATGTGGTGAACTCAGAGGATGAACTGGCAGAACGGGTGGAGGAAATTAAAAAAGGATACCGTGGCTGGAACTTGCTGGCTGACGGCTTGTTTGTGGAGCAGTTTATAACCGGACCCGAATACACCACTTTTATAACCGGATCTGCCAACGATCCGGAGCATTGTGTCGTATATGAACCGGTTGAACGGGTGTTCCACCACTCTCTCCCGGATGCGGAGAAGTTCCTGTCTTTTGATCGTCTGTGGGAAATCTATGAAGACGAAACGCCTATGCCGGAAGAAGGCAATTTTTATGAGTACACGACTGTTAAACCAGCATTAGCGATCCGGTTGAAGCAGTTGAGCCTGGATGCCTATAAAGCCTGCGGGGGATGTGGGTATACCCGGATTGATATACGGCAGGATATGCATACCGGTAAACTTTATATGTTGGAGGCAAATGCCCAGTGTGGACTCAGTGAAGACGAAAACTATACCTCCATCGGGGCTATTCTGAAAGTCTCGGGGGTTTCTTTTACCCATGTGATTGCTGAAATCATGAAAGATGCCCTGCGCCGCAGCGTCATAGCCGAGAAGGGGCCTGTTAAAACAAGGAGTACAAAAAAAGCAAAAGCCCTTTCAGCTAAATAAGTTTTGTATTCCCCTGATTATTACCTTAGCAATTCATGAAAGTTTGTGTACTGCAACCCGATTATTCCACCACCGGTGTGGATTATAAAAACTATGACCCTCCCAGGGATTTAGCCGTATTGATCCCCGAACATGAAGTACACACGGTTTTCCTGAATAAATTGACCACTTATCGTCAGCTGAAAGAGCTGAGTAAACACGACTTCGACATTTTTGTCAACCTCTGCGAAGGCTACCTCGAATGGGAAGTGCCGAGTATTGATGTGATTTATACCCTGGAGATATTAAACCTCCCTTTTACAGGTCCTACTACCAAGTTGTATGACCCTCCCAAAGAGCTGATGAAATACCTGGCCTATTGTGAAGGTGTTAAAACACCGGGTTATGTATTAATCAACGACCTGTCTGATGTGGATGATGCCGTGAAACACTTAACTTTTCCCTTATTTGTAAAACCGGCAAAAGCAGGCGATAGCCTGGGAGTGGATGATCGCTCACTGGTCCATAATAAAATTGAATTACAGCAGAAGTGCATCAGTATCCTGGACGAATATGGACCCTTGCTGGTGGAAGAATATATTGCCGGCAGGGAGTTTACTGTACTGGTGGCCGCTAATGCTGATGAACACAGTTGTACTGTTTTCCGACCCGTTGAGTACCTGTTTCCCGAAGGCAGAGCCTTTAAAACCTATGCTTTAAAAACATCAGAACTGCACCCGGATTGTAATGTACCCTGTACAGATGAAGTGTTGGATAACCAGCTACGGGCTGCTACCGAAAGAATTTTCAAGGGATTCAACGGGGTTGGTTATGCTCGGCTTGACTTCAGGGTAAACGAAAAAGGAGAAATTTATTTTCTCGAAATCAATTTTACCTGTTCTGTTTTTTATAAAGACGGGTATGAAGGTTCTGCAGACTTCATTATAAAATTTGATGGCATCGGACAAGCGGGCTTCCTGCGTCATATGATCACCGAAGGGATTGCCCGGCACCAACGAAAGCTGAAGCCGTACACCATGAAAGGAAATTCTATTGCCGGGTATGGTATTTATGCCAACCGGGGGATCCGTAAGGGTGAAGTTATTTTTAAAGGAGAGGGCCGGTCACAACGGATCATTACCCGCCGGTTTGTCGAAAAAAACTGGAACGAGGACGAGAAGCTGCACTTCCGGCGCTATGCCTATCCGGTCAGCGATGAGGTATTTATTTTATGGGATGAGGAACCCTCCGAATGGGCCCCACAGAACCATTGCTGCGACCCCAATACAGAATTTGACGGGCTAAATGTATTAGCTCTTTGTGATATATCTAAAGGACAGGAACTCACACTTGATTATGCTAATTTTCTGGATGAGCATATGGAACCTTTTGATTGTCAATGTAGTGCAAAAAGGTGCCGGGGAAAAATTTCGGGCCTGCCCGGGAATTCTTTAAATTTGCGGGAGAAATCCATTACCAGTTAAACGACTTACTCAGCCCAGAGTCTATCTCTTACTCCATTAAATTTTACTGACCCAATAGATGAATTTATCTAAACAGATGAACTATGTCCCGTTTTGCCGTACTACGTACTATTATGCTTCAGCACCGTTACCGGTTGGTGCTGACCTCTGTTCTGTTTTCCATTGAAATGCTGGGAAGCCTGATTCGTCCCTTTTTCC
>CAZYTV010000005.1:0-46592 GCA_964650455.1 uncultured Chitinophaga sp.
TGTTGCCGGGGTGGGTGGCCGATATCGACTCCCGTTTGACCGCAAAGGAGAGAATTGTACGGTGGGAGTTTTCCATGGCCTATCCTTCACACAGTCTGAAAGATATCCTTTTTGATATGCAGATGCAGGGCTATCAGCCCATCATTGCTCACCCGGAACGATATATTTACCTGGAGCAGAACAAAGCCTTCTATGGCGAATTAAAAGATATCGGTTGTCTTTTTCAGCTCAACCTGCTCTCCCTGACCGGCTATTATGGCAAATCAGTCACCGAACTGGCGCAATACCTGATGAAGCAAAATGCCTATGACCTCGTGGGTACCGACCTCCACCATTTCCGCCACCTCGAAGCCCTGCATAGCCCGGCCTTGTCGGTACAACTGAGGAAGTTGCTGGATAGCGGGAAGATCAGGAACGCCGAGTTGTAGGCTTTAGCCGGCAGACAAAAGCAGGGGCAAAAAGCCGGCAGTTAGCAACCATATAAAAACGGGCCTTTTTTTGGAATTCAAAATTCAAAATTAAAAAGTAAAAAGGGTCGCTTAAATGCGATAGAGTCTTTTAATACTGGCCGATTTTTATTTTTCCTACCCTTTCAGGAAATCATGCTGTTACAATAATATAAAGGCTTTACCTCTATAAGATTTTTGACTTTTGACTTTTTACTTTGACTTTCCAAACCTTTTCCCTCCCGGATTGTATCTATATCCATGAACGCTTTTACCATCAAAGACCTCGAAAACCTGTCTGGCATCAAAGCCCATACGATCCGTATCTGGGAGCAGCGTTATCATTTCCTGAAGCCCCAGCGTACGGGTACCAATATCCGCTTTTACAGTAATGATGAGCTGAAGACGGTGCTGAATATTGCCCTGTTGAATAAATACGGGTACAAGATCTCCCATATTGATAAAATGCCACCGGAGGAGATCCGGACCAGGATACTTTCATTGGGTGATTCCCAGGCTATCCAGGAAAGGATTGTGAATGAGCTGGTACAGGAAATGGTGGACCTGGAGATAGATCGTTTTGAAAAAGTGCTCAGTAATTATATCGCTTCTAAAGGTATTGAGCGTACGGTTATACAAATCCTCTTTCCTTTCCTGGAGAAGATCGGTATTTTATGGGTGACGGGCCATATCAATCCCGCCCAGGAACACCTGGTCACCAATATCATCCGGCAGAAACTGATTGTGGGCATTGAGACCTGTGTATCGCACCTGTCAAAGGAGCGGACGGTACTCCTGTTTTTACCCGAAGGAGAACACCACGAGCTGGGCCTTTTATTTATGTACTATATGCTGAAGAACCGGGGCATTAAAACCATTTACCTCGGTGCTAATGTACCGGTTAAAGATGTGGCCTATGTGGTCGGGCTTAAAAAACCTGACCTTGTGTTTACGCACCTTACAGCTACTTCTTCAAATTTCAATATGGAGAAATTTTTAAACCAGGTCAACACCCATTTTGGCGGTACGCCGTTGGTCATTTCCGGGCTACTGACTCAGTCCTGGTCCAGACCGGTTCCCGACAATATTTTCTTCAAAAAATCACTTTCAGAGGTGACAGAATACCTATCAGGCCTCTGATATATATATAAGGGGCTGATAATTAATGTTTAATTATTTAACAAATTAATTAAACAAAAATTTGGCTGAATTCAATCCAAAGTGTTTAACTTTACCGTATAATAATTAAACACAAGCATATGTCCGGATTAGAATTTAACCAGTTGCTGCTGCAGAATGCAGACTTTCTGAAGCCCTTTGCTGTAAATCTCACCCGTGATACTGAAGCCGCGAATGATCTTTACCAGGAGACATTGTACAAGGCATTGGCCAATCGTGATAAGTACAATGTAGGCACGAATATCAAGGCCTGGTTATTTACCATCATGCGGAATATTTTTATTAACGATTATCGTCGAAAAGCTAAACAAAAGACGATTTTCGATAATACCCCCAATGAATTCCTGATCAACCAAAAGCAGGCTACGGTCGGCAATGCCGCCGAAAGTGATATGCGGATCAAGGAAATCAATAAAGCCATCGAGGGCTTACCGGAGATCTTTAAAACCCCGTTTATATTGTATTTTGACGGGTACAAATACAACGAGATCGCCGAAGTGCTGCAGGAGCCGTTGGGTACCATCAAGAGCCGTATCCACTTTGCCCGAAAATTATTAAAGGAACAGATCAGTCGTTATTAAATCACTTCATTTGTCGGAAAAATCAGTCATTGTTATTGGTAGCGGATTTGCCGGTTTGTCCGCGGCCTCCTTCATGGCAAAAGAAGGATGGAACGTTACTGTTCTGGAAAAAAACAGTACACCCGGGGGGCGTGCCTGCCAGTTAAAGGAGCAGGGTTTTACATTTGATATGGGTCCGAGTTTTTACTGGATGCCCGATGTCTTTGAACGCTACTATAACCAGTTTGGAAAGAAAGTATCCGATTATTACCAGCTCACCCGTTTAGATCCGTCTTACCGGGTGTACTGGAAAGATGGCTACACGGATATGCCTGCTGATTTTACCGCGCTTAAAAATATTTTTGAAACCCTGGAACCCGGCAGCGGGGAGCAGCTTGAAAAATACCTGGAGGAAGCGGCTTATAAATATGAAGTGGGCGTCAATAAACTGGTGTATAAGCCCAGCCGTTCACTGACAGAGTTTATGGACTGGCAAACCATCAGTGGTGTGTTCCGGCTCGATGTGTTTACTTCCATTAAAAAACATATTCATAAATATTTTAAGCATTCCAAACTCCGTCAGTTGATGGAATTTCCAGTGCTTTTCCTGGGCGCCCTACCCCAGGATACACCGGCCCTGTACAGCCTGATGAATTATGCGGATATCAAGGGCGGTACCTGGTATCCCGAAGGCGGTATGTACGCGATCGTGAACGGCATGTACCAGCTCGCCCTCGAACTGGGAGTGACTTTTAAGTTTGATGAAGCGGTGACTAAAATCGAAATCAGCGGATCATCTGCCAAAAAAGTAATTACCGCCAGGGGAGCGTACCAGGCGGATGCCGTGATCAGCGGGGCAGATTACCAGTTTACGGAGAGTAAATTATTGCCCCTGGACAGCCGTTCTTACTCAGACAGCTACTGGGATAAAAAAGTAATGGCTCCTTCCTGTCTCATGTACTACGTGGGACTTAATAAGAAATTGAAAAACCCGGTGCACCATGCACTTTTTTTTGATGTACCCTTTGAACAGCACGGGAAAGAGATTTATAAGGATCCGAAATGGCCGGCTGAACCTTTGTTCTATGTTAGTGTTGCTTCAGCTACCGATCAGTCAGTGGCGCCGGAAGGACAGGAGAATATCGTATTCCTGATTCCGGTCGCTTCCGGCCTGGCCAATGATACGGAGGAGTTGCGGGAAAAGTATTTTCAACTGATTGCCCGCCGCATGGAAAAGCATCTCGGTGAATCTATTCTCGATTCGGTGGTGTATAAGAAAACGTTTTCGGTGAGTGATTTTGTAAGCGCGTATAATTCATTCCGGGGCAATGCATACGGACTGGCCAATACCCTGATGCAGACCGCCATTTTCCGTCCCTCCTGCCAGAGTAAAAAAGTAAAAAATCTTTTTTATACCGGGCAACTGACCGTACCCGGTCCCGGTGTGCCTCCTTCACTGATCAGCGGTGAAGTCGTGGCTAAACAAGTGATCAAATCAATTAAATAAATACTTATATTGACGTATGGTACATCTTTTTCATACCACCAGTGAAAACTGCAGCCGGATCGTAACGGAGAACTACAGTACGTCGTTCGCTTCCGCCATCCGTATGCTTCACCGCGATCTGCGTACGCCCATATTCAATATTTATGGGTTTGTCCGTTTTGCCGATGAAATCGTGGATACCTTTCATGATTATGATAAGGATATGCTCCTGGCCCAGTTTAAAAAAGAAACCTATGCCGCCATTGAACGCGGGATCAGCCTCAACCCGGTGCTGAACAGTTTCCAGCGCACCGTTAATGAATTCAATATTGACCTGAAACTGGTGGAAGCTTTTTTCCGCAGCATGGAAATGGACCTGGATAAGAAATGCTACGACAATCAGGGATATAAGGATTATATCTACGGATCGGCTGAAGTGGTGGGACTGATGTGCCTCTATGTTTTCTGTGAGGGGAAGCAGGAATTGTATGACAAACTGGAAGCCCCGGCCCGTGCCCTGGGGTCAGCCTTTCAGAAAGTGAATTTTTTGCGTGATATCAAGGCGGATTTCAACGGGATGTCCAGGGTTTATTTCCCGGGCTGTGATTTTTCCAATTTTTCAGCTAAGGAAAAACAGGAAATTGAAGACGACATCCACCAGGATTTCCATGAGGCTTACCTGGGTATTACCAAACTGCCGCTCAAAGCCCGTTTTGGTGTGTACGTGGCTTACAAATACTATCTCTCTTTATTCAAAAAAATTAAACGCATGGAACCAGCCCGGGTACTTGATAGCCGGATCCGGATTCCGAATTACCTGAAAGCACTGATCGTTTTCAGGGCAGGCGTTAAAAACCAGCTTCGACTGATCTGATATGGACCTGACGCAAGTAATTCTCGTGGATGAACAGGATAATGCCCTCGGCTCCTGTGATAAGTTAGTAGCGCACCGGAAAGGAATCTTACACCGGGCTTTCAGTGTTTTTATTTTTAACCGTAAAGGCGAAATGCTGCTGCAGCAACGGGCGCTGAACAAATACCACAGCGGTGGTCTCTGGACCAATGCCTGCTGCAGTCACCCCGCACCCGGTGAATCCACTACGGATGCGGTGCACCGGCGCCTGCAGGAAGAAATGGGCTTTGATACCCCGGCACAAAAATTATTTGACTTTGTGTACAAGGCCGGGTTCGATAACGGGCTTACAGAGTATGAATTTGACCATGTTTACAGCGGTGAATACGACGGCGTGATCCGTTGTAATGCCGATGAAGTCATGGACTATTGTTTTAAACCCATGGATGCGATAGCGGAATCACTGCAGTCAAGACCGGGTTTGTACACAGCCTGGTTCCAACTGGCTTTTCCTAAAATTGAAAACTGGTGGCAGCAGCAATATGGTGCCCCGGCCTTAACTGATTAATTTTATAAGCGCATGGATATTCTTTTTTACATACTGGTATTTCTGGGCACGTTTATCATCATGGAAGGGATTACCTGGTGTACCCACAAATATGTGATGCACGGATTTCTCTGGTACCTGCATAAAGATCATCACCAGGTTCGTCCCGGTGTTTTTGAAAAGAATGATCTCTTCGCCTTCATCTTCGCCGTACCGAGTTTCCTCCTCATTTATTTTGGTACCTATGACCATGTCTGGTGGATGCAGTCCGTCGGCTTTGGGATCATGCTGTACGGGGGTGCTTATTTCCTCGTGCATGATGTGATCATTCATCAGCGTTTCAAATGGTTCAGCCGCAGCAATAATACCTATGTACGGGCCATCCGCTGGGCACATAAAATGCACCACAAACACCTCAACAAAGAAAGAGGCGAGAGCTTCGGGTTTCTTTATGTGGCCAGGAAATACTGGCAGAAAGTACAGCGCGATAAAGCACTGATGGCCGGAAGCCGCCGGGTGGAATATGCACCTGAATCGGAATGATTGAATTAACTTACTTCCCTGTTTAAGTCTGCATCATACGATTATATTTTCTGCGGGGCGGGATGCGCTTCGCTGAGCCTCCTGTTGCGTATGATCCGCAGCGGAAAATTCATTGACAAAAAAATACTGCTCCTCGACCGGGAGCCCAAGACAAAAAACGACCGCACCTGGTGTTTCTGGGAAGCCGGGACTGGCTTTTTTGATGAGATCGTTTACCGTAAATGGCCCCGGGTTGATTTCATGAGCGATACGTTCAGTACCACCCTTGAAATAGCTCCCTATGCATACAAAATGATCCGGGGGGCTGATTTCTATCAGTATTGTTTCAATGAGATCAGCCGGCACGCACAGGTTGAAATCATCTATGCGGAAATCGGGGAAGTTGTAGTTGATGAAACCGGTACAAAACTGGTGTTGAATAACCAGTCGTATCAGTTGCCCCGGGCAGTTGTTTTTAATTCAGTGTATCGCCCGGGCTCCTCCAGCCTGAATGTAATGCAGCATTTTAAAGGCTGGGTCATTGAAACCCCTTCTCCCGGTTTTGATCCCGGTAAAGCATCCCTGATGGACTTCCGGGTACACCAGGATGAAGGAACCACGTTTGCCTATGTATTGCCTTTTGATGAACGCTCCGCCCTGGTGGAGTAAACGTTATTTACCCCGCAATTACTCAGTCCGGACCAATATGACCTCGAACTGAAAAAGTATATCCGTGATTTTTTACAACTAACCGAATACACGATAAAGGAAGAGGAATTTGGTATTATACCAATGACCAATCAGTTCTTTAGTATTCATCAAAACGGCGTGATTAATATCGGTACATCAGGTGGGCAAACCAAGGCTTCCAGTGGCTATACATTTCAGTTCATCCAGAAGCAATCAGCCGAAATCCTGGATATACTGCAGAACGGTGAGCCACTGACAAAACTGAAATCTGCACCCTGGCGATTCCGCTTTTATGACAATACCTTGCTTTATATACTCTATCACAAAACCCTTCCCGGCCGGAAAATATTCACTACTCTTTTCCGGAAAAACAAAGCCGCACAGGTGCTGAAGTTCCTGGATAATGAAAGCACATTGCGGGAGGAGCTGGGGATTATTTCTTCTTTACCTACGTGGCCCTTCCTGAGTGCAGCTTTTAAACAACTGGCATTGGGGAAAGTCAAAAGGCAAAATTCAAAAGTAAAATCCTGAAGCGGGAGGATGCTGTTCAATTGTAACAGAATTAAAGTTGAATGATATTATTAATTATTGATTATTCTTTTTCGACAGGTATTCACAAAGCACCCCTACGGGGTGAAAAGCAGTAGTGTTTCTTTGATGTTGTTACCAACAAAGCACCCCTACGGGGTGATACGGTGTATTGTATGCTCAGATGATGTTACCAGCATGGATTCCGATTTGGTGGTACGGTGTATTGAATGCGCTGAAAAGTTGCCAACACAGTTCCCATATAGGGTGATACGGTGTATTGAATGCTCAGATGATGTTACCAGCATGGATTCCGATTTGGTGGTACGGTGTATTGAATGCGCTGAAGAGTTACCAACACAGATCCCCTATGGTGTAAAATGGTGTATTGTGCCCGTCAATGATGTTACCAATAAAGCAGCTCCTATTGGGTGAAACGGTGTATTGAATGCGCTGAAGAGTTACCAACACAGATCCCCTTTTGGGTAAAACGGTGTATTGTGCCCGTCAATGATGTTACCAATAAAGCAGCTCTACCGTGTAATGTAATACTTCACTCACCCCAGCGGGGTGCTTTGTCGGTAGCCCTTTGCGGAAAAAGGCGCATCTTTCACCCCGTAGGGGTGTTTTGTGATCATATAGTTTACAGCTAATGATCGGCTGATAACTGACAACTACCGGCTCATTTACATTTCGCTCCTTCGGAGTTCCGGAGCACCATTCCCTTGATCTTTTAATTGACATATTGCCCCGCAGGGGCTGAATATAATTACGATGGTGAATACTGCCCCCTGCTACCTTCCTGCTGCCAACTGAGTACTCACATATCCCTTTTTCTTCTGATAATCCCGACTACTAACTACCGACTACGAACTACCGACTCTTACTGATCCGGGTCGAGCTGCATAAACTCCCGCTTCACTGCTTTCAGCATACTGAACAACTGGGCCACCTGTATCAGCAACAGTATGCCGAGGGCCAGTAACACAAACCAGGGAAGGGAAATGGTTTTAACCTCATTGATTTTCTGAAACCGGGTGATATGCCAGCCATTGAGCGCGGATCCGAATGCCATTCCCACGAGCAGGAAGGAGATCAGGGAGTACACTACTTTCATGAACATGATCCGCATGGTGGAATAGCCCACTTTAAAATTTTCAAGAATGGCAGCCGGTATGATCAGCACCAATGCGATCCAGCTCCAGTTCTTGCTGAACCATTCGTTATCGAGTACGAGGTTCAGGCCAAGTACCAGTACAATGGATAAGAGTCCCCAGGGGAATAATAAAAACGTAGATGGTTTGGAGGTTGGTGCAGGCATATTATAATTTTTGATATACAGAAAGATAGGAAAAAGTCGGGAATCCCGGTCCTTCGGGAAGAAAGTGGGGAGCCAGGTAGCAGGTGGTGCAATAAAAAAATCCGCCCGAAGGCGGATTTTTTAAACTAACCAGTTGGCCTGTTTTATTGTGTACTGTAGGTGTAGGTTCTTCCGTTTGTTTTTGGATTGGTATTATCGGAAGCGGAAAAATAGACCACTACAAACGAACCGTCGCCCCAATGGCTGAAACGTCCCTTACCAATGGTTTGGATATCATAGTGTGTGGAGTGTGCCGGATTTAATTCCACACCGTTTTCAAAAATCCGGAGGGTTGACCGGGTAGGATTCTGGCCATCATCCGGTAATATACCGAAGTCCTGTACGACATAGTAGGAGAAACCGGCATCCAGAACGGCACCCGATACATTGATCGGCTTGGGACTGGTGGTGGTGGCAGGTTTTACCACAACAGACACCTGGTCATAAGCGGTTTTACCTGCATTATCTTTTACAGTAAGCCTGAATACATAGGTACCGGCTATAAGACCGCTGGCTTTTAATGTGGTTGTCTTTGCACCGGTGAGCACAGGTGTGTTCGGACCGCTGCGGAAAGTCCAGGTGTAAGTGGCAATAGTTCCGTCAGGATCTGTTCCGCTGCCTGTTAAGGTTACCGTGTTTACGGGCAGGGTAATCGTCTTATCGGGACCCGCATTGGCCACCGGTGGCAGGTTGGTCGTTGTTGAAGCAGCGACTACAATACTGACATCGTCAAAGGCAGTAAGGCCTCCATTGTCTGTTACAGTCAGTCTGATCACATAGGTTCCTGCAATCAGGCTGCTGGTGGTTAACGTGGTTGTATTGGCACCGGAAAGTACAGGTGTGTTCGGACCGCTGCGGAATGTCCATGCATAAGCAGCAATCGTTCCATCAGGATCTGTACCGCTGCCGGTGAGGGATACACTGTTTACGGGCAGGGTGATCGCTTTATCTGCCCCTGCATTTGCTGAAGGCGCAAGGTTACCGGGAACCGTAGATCCGGCAACGATCACCACCACTTCATCAAAGGCACTGACTCCATTGTTGTCAGTTGCTGTCAGCCTGAAAAGGTAAGTACCTGCAATCAGGTTGCTGGCTGTAAGTGAGGTTGTGGTTGCCCCTGAAAGTGCCGGTGTGCTGGGACCACTCCGGAGTGTCCAGGCGCGGGTCACTATGCTGCCATCGGGATCGGTGGCACTGCCGGTGAGCGATACACTGTTTACAGGGAGTGTAATGGACTTATCAGCTCCTGCACTAACGGAAGGAGGCAGATTGGTGGCAGGAGGCAACACGCCACCATACTCATTGGCACCACGGTCAGGATTGGCACCACTGAAACTTATCCCTACGTTCATACCGGCATCGATAAAATCAGAACCGGCGGCTAATTTTAAGAAATTGATAACAGGGAGACTGCCATCCGCCTGACGGGCATTCCGTACACCACTGGTATCAAGGCTGACAAAATCAGCCGTAGAAGCATTCAGGGTCCAGTTGCCGTCATTGTAGGCGGTACCTGCAGAGTTGTTACTGCGGATACTGTTGCCGCTGATTTCAACATCTTTATCTGTATTGCCGAGGGAAACATTATTCCGGAAGGTATGCACCCGGTTGTTATAGTGAAAGTTCAGACCGGTGATCTTATTCCTGAAAAAGGTGTTGTTATAAATTTCTGTAGTAAAGTCAGCTTCATTAATATGCGCACCGGCATTTTCATTGTCAAAGGCGATACTGCGCTGCAATCTTCTTTTGACCACGTTGATTCCTGATGGAGTGGTCATGAAATCAGAACCCAGTTTGAATCCGACACCGTCACCGGCAGGAGTATTGGTTCCTTTTACATAACCATTGTGCCATGACCAGCAGTTATCAATAAGTACATAACCGCTGTTTTCAAAATTATCAAGACCATCATCCCCATTGTTCCAGAAACGGCAACCAATGATCGATGTGGTGCTTGTCAGTGCCGGCATATACGCAGTGGCCAGGCCATCTGAGTTGCCGCCGCCACCCTGTGCATCATAATTATCATGAAAGTCGGAATTCAGAAAGGCATTACCGGTACAGGCTCCTTCCAGGTAAAAACCACTGTGGTTATCGTGGATGTTTAACTGTTCAAACGTGTTATAATTCGCGTTTAAAGCCAGTAATCCGCTTTCAATATTACCGTCAATATTTTTGAATCCCATGATCTCAATACCTTTCCAATGGAAATAATTTCCGGTAAAGAATACCCCGCTCCGGTGCCAGTAGGGTCTTGAAAAACTGCTGCCCCTTGTTATAACGGGTTTTTCACCGGGGTAAGCCCATATTTTAATAAGACCGTCAACCGTACCGTTTTTTCCGGTAAGTCCCTGCTGAGTGGAATAAACATAGGTACCACCCCTCATATAAACAAGGTCTCCGGCTGCGAGCACAGTCCATGCTTTTTGCAAAGTGAACCAGGGCTGATCAATCGTACCGGCATTATTATCATTGCCTGAAGGGGAAACATAATACGTCAGACCATCCACCCTGGAGGTCATATTCGTTGACGTTGCCGCTATCGAATCAGCGGTTGTTACCGGCTCATCTGCTTTGAAGGGCATATCCGTCGTTTTCCGGCAGGAGGCAAAAAGTAAAACACCGGTCAGCAATGCAGCCGTGATTACCGGCGTTATAACGGATTTTTTTCTGGTTAAGGCAGTTGTGAAATGCCTGGACTGGTTTTTCATTGTGTTCGTTTTTTAGTTGTAAAAAAAGTGTTACGGACTGTTGGATAATGGTTTGAAAAAGTATTCGCGGGAAAGTATGGGCAACAGCAGGCGTATCTGTAAGGTGAAAAACCTGTACAGCTAAGGATGTTCGTATGTGTTCGTGGTAGCCCGTTACTGAGAGGTGGGATTCAGTACGGGGTTAGTGGTTCATTCCTTAAATAGCCTTAACCTAAATTTCCTTTGTTCCTTTTTTTCTTCCGGCGATCGTGTTAAACAATGTTTGCCGGTAAAGCATCGTAGCTATCCAAAATCAATGCCAGAAATATTTTACACTTGATCTGGTTCAACAATTCACTGGCTGCTTTACCGGATTTATTTTTTTAATTGTCTGTATAAAAACGGAATTTAAATTACCGAAGTATAATGCAGTCAGGCGATTATTGATGATTAAGCGTTTTCCTGTACAGACCTGCGTATTTGTTTTAGTTTGTCAATGAAGATTGACCCGAATCAGTACAGGACATGATGCAGGTTATAGTATTTTATTTGTAGCTGTAGCGATGACACTACACCGTTGTAGTTGTTTCACTCACATGACCCTGATGATATTTCATTTTACATATGAGCTCACTCCCCACTCCCCATTCCCCATTCACCACTCCCTTTCTTTTCCTTAATTTTAATCATGATGGAATTAGGAATAATGTCTTTTGCAGATATGGTCCCGGATGCCGCCGGCGGCTCCGGTGTTATGGCCCAAAAGCGAATACAGGAACTGATGGAAGAAATCAAACTGGCCGATGAACTGGGACTCGATGTATTTGGTATCGGGGAGCACCATCGCCCGGATTATGCGATTTCTTCCCCGGCCACCCTGCTTGCCGCTGCGGCCATGCTGACAAAAAATATCCGGCTGACCAGTGCGGTCACCGTATTGAGTTCAGAAGATCCCGTTCGGGTTTACCAGCAGTTTGCCACCGTTGACCTCCTGTCCTCCGGCCGGGCAGAGATCATGGCCGGACGGGGCTCATTTATTGAATCATTTCCACTTTTTGGATTTGACCTGCGTGATTACGATGAACTCTTTACTGAAAAGCTGGATTTGCTCCTGAAACTCTGTTTGGGAGGATCGGTGACCTGGAAAGGCCGTCATCGTCCGGCACTGGCTGAGCAGGCTGTTTACCCGCAGGCGATACAGTTGCCGCTTCCCGTTTGGATAGCCGCAGGTGGTACCCCGGCCTCCGCGGTAAGGGCGGCCACTTTGGGATTACCCCTGGTACTGGCCATTATCGGTGGTATGCCCGAACAGTTTGTGCCATTTATCAACTTATATAAGAACACTGCGCTGAAACAGGGCACCAAACCGGAAGACATCCGGCTCGCCGTCAATAATCATGTCTTTATTGCTGATGATTCACAGCAGGCTGCAGATTCTTTTTATCCTTACTATGCCGAAATGATGAACCGGGTTGGCCGTGAAAGAGGCTGGCCACCGCTCACCCGTCAGCAATACGACGGACTGCGTTCACCCCGCGGGGCGTTAATGGTGGGCAGCGTGCAGGAAGTGATCGACAAAATTCTTTATGAACATGAACTTTTCGGCAACACCCGTTTCCTGGCACAGGCCAGTATCGGCACGGTACCACACAAACTGATCATGAAGTCGATTGAGTTGTTCGGGACGAAAGTGGCACCTGTGGTGAGGAAGTCGGTAGCCTGAAGAACAGCCCGTACTTAGTATGGTTGGTTAAGTTTTGTGGTTACAGGACTTTACCAGGTTGTAACTACTAATAAAGTACAGAAGGTTAGTAAGTCAAAATTCAAAAGTAAAAAGTAAAAAAAATCAAAGCGGGAACAGACTGAAATGTAAGGAGCCACATTTTTTTTAAAATTGTACTCACCTATTCTTCAATAAATATGGGTCTGCGGGTTTAAACGACCCTTTTTACTTTTTACTTTTGAATTTTGATTTCCCCCTGATCTTCTTATCAGAACGACTCAACCTCCCCATACTTTCACCCGCCCAAAGATCCAAACTCCATTTTCAACCTGGTTTCTTCCAGGTCAAGCTCATATTCAATTTTCCGGAGTACTTCCTGGTTAGCGGCTCCGCTGCGGTGAAGCTGTTGAATTGATTTTCTTTCTATGTCCAGCATATCGAGCTGTAACCGGGTGAATGCATTAAAAATATTTTCAGGAACACGTGGTTTATCGCCGAAGTAACCTGGAGGCAGGTCGGTATGTTGTAAGCGGTTATACTTGATCTCGTATTTACTTTTGATATTATTCAGTAACTCGTCATTTACCAGCGAAAGGTTTTCTTCAATATGCGTGATGCTTTCACTGACCACCTGGGTCCGGATCAGGTATTCTTCTCCGGCAATGGAATAGGGGACTGTTTTCAGTTTTTTAATCAGTAAAGGAAGGGTGAGTCCCAGTATTACAAGGGTGGAAAGGATGACACAGAATGTCAGGAAAATAATCAGGTAACGGTTGGCGAAAACCTGCCCGTTTTGAAAAGTTACCGGAAGGGCAAGAGCTGCTGCCATGGAGACCACTCCGCGCATACCGGCCCAGCCAAATATGACCAGGTTCTTTGTGTTATAGATTTCTTCTTTCCGGAGTGCCGGGTTCATGATCCGTTGCAGCATAGCGGCCGGTAATACCCAGATAAACCGGATCAGGATAACCGCCAGGCTGACAATTACCCCATACAGGATCAGTTCACCGGTCTGGTATTCATTTCCGATCCCTTTCATTACATGGCGCAACTGCAAACCGATCAGTACAAAGATCAATCCGTTCAGAATATAACTCACCACTTTCCAGACGGAATAACCCATGATCCGGCTCTCGTGTGTCAGGATAACATCGGAACGGAAAGAAAGATAAAGCCCCGTAGTGACAACAGCCAGCACACCAGAAAAATGAAAATGCTCGGCCAGAAGATAGGAGGAAACAGGAGTCAGCAAGGTCAGCGTGACTTCAATTACCGGGTCACAGATAAATTTTTTGTGAATGATATACATCAGGTAACCGATAGCGAGCCCGATAGTGATCCCGGCTGCGGCAACCAGCAGGAAATTCAGACCCGCTTTCCAGAGTATAAAATTCCCGGCCGCAACAGCAGCCAATGCATACTTATAGGCCACCAGTCCGCTGGCATCATTGACCAGGCTTTCTCCTTCAATGATAGTGATGATCCGGGGGTTGAGGCCAAGTCCTTTTGTAACCGCAGTAGCCGCTACCGCATCAGGTGGTGAAACAATGGCTCCCAACAGGAAAGCTTCTGCCCAGCCAAAACCCGGTACTAGGTAATAGGCCACGACGGCCACCAGTACCGTGGTGAACAGTACCAGGCCGATCGCTGCCAGGCCGATCGGACGGATATTGGCTTTGAAATCATGCCAGTTGGTATTCCAGGCGGCTTCATATAAGAGTGGTGGCAGAAAGAGCAGGAAAACAATATCCGGATCCAGTTCAATGACAGGTAGTCCGGGTATCAGGCTGATCGCAATGCCACTAAGCACCAGGGCAATGGGAAACGGGAACCGGAAGCGGTTGCTGAGAATGCTGATAAAGGCAACGCCGAAAAGCAGAAATACAATAATGGTGAGATTCTCCATAATGTTTTATTGCAGGTAATCCGGAATGGGACGGGTGGCCCATGCCATTGAATACTCAATATACTTCATTTGGAAAAACCCGCATGAACCAACGGTATCCCTTCAGTAGCGGGGCGATTGCAGGGCTTACCCTGCAGCACATGTGGTTTTTATAATGACGAATATTACAAAAGACGTTTTCTATTTGGAGAAGCTCGGCCACACCGGGGATGAATATACCGTTATCCCGGAATGGGCGAAACAGGCTTTTTTACGGCCTGTTTTTTTGCCACCTTTCGTTCCAGGTAATAAAGGAGTATTTGACCGGCAGATTAATACGAAAGTGACATGCTCATCAAGGACTGCAAGGGTCATTTGAGTATAAATCGACTATTGAATTTCAATTAATTAGAATAAAAAAATTAATTTAGTCAACATATTGACTAAAAATATATTAATTTAGTCAGTATAATGACATAATTAATGAACATATTTGAACGAAGAATAGAAAAGCAGATTGAGGATAAAATCGGGAAGAATAAAGTGCTTCTGATCATGGGTACCAGGAGAGTTGGTAAAACTTTTTTAATACAGGAGATTAAAGCGAAGTTCAAAGGTGAAAGTATGCTGTTGAATGCGGAGGATTTTGATACACAGGATATACTTAAAATCAGGACCGCAACCAATTATAAGAAACTGATCGGTAAAGCTTCTTTGTTGATACTTGATGAAGCCCAGGTGATTGAAGAGATTGGAGCAATTTTGAAACTGATGATTGATAGTATACCGGGGTTAACGATCATCGCAACCGGCTCGTCATCTTTTGATTTATTGAATAAAACCGGGGATCCGTTAACGGGACGTCAATACCAGTTTCAATTATATCCGATCGCACAACTCGAAATCAGGGAAAATGAAAATTATGCTGAAACCGTTCAGCATCTTGATGAACGGCTGATATTCGGTAGTTACCCGGAAATTTTTCAGTTTTCATCTTACCAGGAAAAGTCTGTCTATTTACAACAGTTGGTGCAATCTTACCTGTTAAAAGATATTTTAGCTTTTGAGGGCATCAGGAATTCCGACAAGATCATACGACTGCTTCGTTTGATTGCATTTCAAATGGGGAGGGAAGTCTCTTATACAGAGCTGGGAACGCAACTGGGCATGAGTAAAAATACAGTGGAGAGCTATCTGGATCTGCTGTCCCGGGTTTTTATCATTCACCGGTTGCCTGCTTATAGTACCAATCCCAGGAAAGAAATTTCAAAAGGGTCAAAATGGTATTTTTTTGATAATGGGATAAGAAATGCGATCATCAATGATTTCAGGTTACCGGCTTTACGAAATGATATGGGATCATTATGGGAAAACTATTTGCTGGCTGAAAGAATAAAAAGGAACACCTACGGGGGAAAGAACGTTCAATATTATTTCTGGAGAAATTATAATCAGCAGGAAGTGGATTTAATTGAAATAATGGATGGCAAAATCAGCGGGTATGAATTTAAGTTCACGCCTGATAAAAAAGTAAAGGCACCGCCGGCATTTTCAGGTTCCTATAGTGACGCCACTTTTACGATCATATCAAAAGATAATTACCTTGACTGGGTTTCGTAGTCCTGGTGACCCGATCCTATTTTTTTAGTATCCGCTGTAATTGCCGGGCCGTTTTAAAGCCGCATTTCGAAGCAATATACTCAATGGTGTAATCCGGGTTATTCAGCATGGTGCTGGCAAACTCTTTTCGCAAGAGGGTGAGGTATTCCAGTATGGTGGAGCCGGTTTTTTCTTTAAAAACCCGGCTCAGGTTACGGGGACTCATTCCAACCAGCGAGGCCAGGGTTTCAATATCGTTTTCACGGGAAAGGTTATCAATCAGGTAATCCTGTACTTCATGTACCTGCGGATTGATATGATTCCGGTAGTCAAGATAAATGCTTTGCTGCTTATGCGTCCCGCTCCGGCGATGATACACCACCAGTCCCCTTGCCACTTTATGGGTGAAAAGCGGGCCTTTCAGGTCTTCGAGAATCGCCAATGCCAGGTCAATGCCTGCACTGATACCCGCACTGGTGTACACATTATTGCTCTTAATATATAAGATATCAGCCACCACCCTGGCTTGCGGGAACTGTGTTTGTAAAGCCTGTACCCTTCTCCAGTGTGTGGTGCATTCAGTGTCTTTCAGCAAACCGGCATGTCCCAGAGCGAATGCCCCGCTGCAAACGGAGCAGATCGTTATCCGCTGATCAGCACATGCTTTCAGCCAAAGAAAAAATTCCCTTTCTGCTTTAAATGAAAAACTGTTTACATAATCATTATCCATCCCGGGAACAATAACAAAATCCCCTTCTTTTAACCGGGCGTTTTTAAAGTTTTCCAGTTTGCCAAACCCAAGCCCGGCGGTACTGACCGGGTCCTCACTGTATAGATAGAATTCCATCTCCATCTCCATCCCTAAGCCTATTGCTTCTGTAAAAACCTGTGCCGGCCCGGAAAGGTCAAGCAATTCAACCGTAGGAGGAATAATGAAAGCAACTTTTTGCATCGTGTTGATTATTAAAATATTACTATAAAGGTAACCTGTAACGAAATGAGCAGGCAGACAACATCATGTCAGATACAGACAGAAATGAATGTCGCTGACAGGGAATAACTTGTGCCAGGGCGGACAGCCAAAAGCCCTTTCCTTTGGAGGAACGGGCTGATGGGAGAAGCGCTGAATTGAATTACTTACAACTGGCGCAGGTACAGGCAGAGCCACAATTACAATCTGTACAGGTACAATTGGGATTACTGCATTTTACGTTTTGGGCGATTTGCCCGTTTGTTGCTGATTTCATAATGATGTTTTTAATTGTTAATTGATAACACAAAAATAGACCAGGTACGGGAGGGGCTGTTATACCACGTTGGGTATGCGTTGTACAATTTTGGGTTTAAATCTTGTCGATGGATTTCCGCCTGGCAAGGCCGATCTCTTTGAAATAAGTGGGGGTTAAGCCGGTGATTTTTTTAAACTGGCTGGACAAGTGGGCGGTGCTGCTGTACTCCAGGTCAAAGGCAATCTGGGATAAGGTCAACTGGCCGTAAATCAGGAGCTCCTTGGCTTTTTCAATACGTTGTTCTATAAAGTAATTTTCAATGGTTCTCCCTTCAACGGATGAAAATAAACTACTCAGGTAAGTGTATTCGTGATTGACCTCGCGGGAGAGATAAGCGGATAGTTTTAATTTATTATCCGGTTCCCCGGCTTCATTCCTGGCTCTCCTGATGATCAGTTGCTTTAATTTCTCAATCAGGGCGCTGTTGCGGTTGTCAATTAATTCGAAACCCACCTGCTCTAACGGTGATACCAGGCGTTCTTTCTGTTCAGCGGTTAATTCAGTAAAAAGTTCTATCTCTCCAATGCTCACATTCCGGAACGGGACTGATACCTGCCGCAAAATGCTTTCAACAGCAAGAATACACCGGTGGCAGACCATATTTTTTACCAGCAGGTGAGTGGATGACATACCAGCAGATTTGAGGTGAATAAATGACCACGAACCTGCTTTTTTACCGGCCCGTTCGTGCTACAAATTACATCATCAGTTGGAATGTTCCGGGGATGCCGGATTTTCAGGACTATTTTATTTTCAGGCCAACCCCCAATTCCAATGCTATATTGTTCATATTCCCGTCAGCATATGAAATGGAAGAACCCTTAATGGGCCATGGATAAAGCGGCACATACATCCGGAAAACAAAGAAACGTTTTTTCACCCCTTTCCGGAGGGCGTACATCAATCCGTAATCCGGGCTGAAGGAGTTGATGGCAGCACTGATGGGTTGGTTGTCCCGGTTCTTCATGGTTTCCTTAAAAGAAGTGTATTTCATGCCGGCCATCAGTAAAAATGTATGGGAACTCTTTTTTGAATAGAGAGTGGTGCCGGCTCCGAATTTTTGAAGAAGGGAATAGTTATAACTGGTTTTAATACCATTAAAATCCCGCTGAAAAATATTATTGAACGCAAAGGAGGAATGCGAGGCAAGACTGAGGTATTTCAGCGGATTCCATTGAACCAGGGTGGATATCAGGAAGTCAGATCCGAAATTAGTATGGAAACCAATGGCCGGGTCTATCGTTAATTCACGGACTGTATGATGCTTGCCTGTTACGACCCTTATATTCAACTGGGCAAAATTGGTGGCATACAATAAAACCAGGAGGAAGACGATGGAGAATTTTCGCTTATTCATAAAAGTGTTTTTAAAGTTGGTAAATGTTTTTATCCGCAGGAGTTACCTGTTTTGAAAATACCAGGTCAGGCCTTTGATGATATTCGGATTTCTTGAACCAAGATGGTCCAGGTTCTTTTCCCTGTTCCTGGCGAGTTGAACAGCCGGGTAATTGTTACGGATCGATTGATAAAATGACTCAAACGGAGCCTGCATCCTTCCTGAATTTTCCGCTTCACCGATGCCCAGAAATACCAGCGCATGGCTATTCCTGTTAAGATCACGGTTGTCTTTTTCCAGTTGTAAAGTGACCAGGTTGTCAAACCAGAGAGAGGGGCTGAGCATCAGGTAATGGCCAAACAGTTGCTGGTTCACACAAAAAGTATATGCTCCGAACAAACCGCCATATGAATGTCCGAGTATTACCCGGCCGGCCCGGCTGGTATCCACATGGTAATCCTGTTCTATCCTGGGAATTAATTGTGTTTCTATAAATCGCATAAAATCCGGGGCTCCGCCGGTCATCTTGCTGATTTTGGTGGGGGTGTAATCAATACTGCGGTCCTGGCCATACCCGATACTCACTACAAGGGCGTTTGTAACCCCATACTTTTTGGCTATATCATGGCAGGAATTGGCGGTGAAATCAAAAATCTCTTCACCGTCCAACAGGTAGATCGTGGCATATTTTCCGGCAGAAGGACTATAGCCGGAAGGCAGGGCAACTTTAATATCATAGGTTACCCCGTTGGCCACCGATTGCAGGCTGAACGATTTCATGGTACCCTGGTTAAATACTTCTTTTTTACAGGAGCTGGCTGTCAACAGCAGCATGACTGTGCATAAGGCGGCTATATTATTAATGAGCAGCCTGGTTTTTGTTTTCATCATTTTAAGTTTTAGTGGTTAATGAATAATGCAAAGCTATAGGGGCATTCTGCGGCAGTACAGACAGGCAGATGTCATAAACGGACAAGCCTGTTCCTTTATATAATAAGTGTCTTGTAACCGGGTAAAAGGTTGATATCGATTTGTCCGTTTCTGACATCCGGCTGTCCGTCAGCCAGCTTCAGGCCGGAATATTTTTGTGCAATCATTGACCGGAACAGACCAATTTATTTTAGTAACCAATAAAACAAATACAATGAATCAGGAAAGCACAACAGTGGAGTACAACCTGACCGCCAGTGAATTCGACTGGGAGATAAAACCAGGAAAAGTGATCACCGCCTGGGGATTTAATAACCAGGTACCGGGTCCGGTACTCAGAGCCAGGAAGGGAGATACACTGGTAATAAACTTATTGAATAATCTTCCTGAGCCAACGATGATTCACTGGCATGGCATCAGGCTCCCGGCGGCCATGGATGGTACCGGCGAAGTGCAGCAACCCATTATGCCCGGTGAAAGTTTTGAATACCGTTTCATGGTACCGGATGCAGGGACCTTCTGGTATCATTCACACCACAATGAAACCGTGCAGATGGAAAGAGGAATGTATGGAGGTATTGTTATTGAAGAGGAGTCTGACCCGGTGATGGACGGGGAAAAACTGCTGTTGCTGGATGATATGAAACTGACAAACGATAATGAATTTAAGCAGATGGGGCCAGTCGGGCGCTGGATTGAAAGACATGATGGCCGCGAGGGGAGTACCAACCTGGTGAATGGGAAAGAAGATACCATATTATATATGCATGCCGGGCAAACAGAACGGTGGAGAATGATTAATGCGGCCAGTGCCCGGTATTTTACGGTGAGCCTGGATGGTAATCCTTTTAAAGTCATCGCTACAGATGGCAACCTGCTCGAATATGCACGGACAGAAACCGAATTGCTGATCACTCCCGGTGAACGTTTTGATATTGTTGTTGGTCCCTTTAACGAAGGAGATCAGTTTTCTATCCGTTCATTGCCCTATAACCGGGTAACCATGCTTACGGCAAAGATCCAGCAGTATGCCAGGGTGCAGGTGCTGGAAAGAAAGGAATCA
Organism: uncultured Chitinophaga sp.; assembly: GCA_964650455.1. Classification (GTDB taxonomy): domain Bacteria; phylum Bacteroidota; class Bacteroidia; order Chitinophagales; family Chitinophagaceae; genus JJ008. Next base: position 20,687 of record CAZYTV010000005.1, read on the forward strand.
GTAGCCGTACTGTCTGAAAAATTATCAGACATCATTGCTTTAGCTCCGCAGGATGCCCCTGTTACCCGGAAAGTAAAGTTATCGGTGGACCCCAGTCTGAAACATTTGATTGATTTTACGGTGAATCATGAAATGCACGGAATGGATAAACCGGTCATGGTGGGAGAGCTGCAGGTATGGGAAGTGTCCAACACCAGTTTAATGGACCATCCATTTCACCTGCATGGTTTCTTTTTCCAGGTGCTGGAGGATAACGGGGAAGCGCCGGCCTATAAAGCCTGGAAGGATACCTATAACCTGAAGCCAAGGACAACTATCAAGATCGCCTGGATGCCGGATAACCGGCCGGGTATCTGGATGTATCATTGTCATATCATAGAACACCATGCAGCAGGTATGATGGCCAATTTTGAAGTCATCAATCCGGCGGCTCTGTCTCCATCCAGGAAAGGATTGTTTACCGGCTGCCATTCCTGATCATCCATTCCGGAAATTATTTTCAAACACACTCAATTTATTGCTATGTCACTTTACACCTATTCGACAACGACTGAATTCAGTCCGGTAAAAAAAGCAGACGGATTGATGATAGAGGAGAGTTCAGAGGCCTTGCTATTGTCAATCATCAGCCATACCAGCAAAGAGGAGGTGGCCAAAAGGCTCGCCAATGATAATAAAGCGTTTGTTGCCTGGATAAACAATATGCCCGCTGCTTTCGGTTGGATGGCCAGGGATCAGGCGGTGATCGGGGAACTGAACCACGGGTTTATTTTGCCACCGGGAAACAGGTACCTGTGGAATTTCCGGACACTGGAGGCCTTCAGGGGCCGGGGTATTTATCCGGCCTTACTACAGTTCATCCTGCAGGAAGGCGACAAAGAGGCTACCCGTTTCTGTATCATTCATGCGCCCGAGAATAAAGCTTCATTAAAAGGGATCCGTAAAGCAGGATTTGAGTATGTAGGTAAACTCTATACCGGTGCGGATGGTCACGCGACCATTGAATCAGGTGAAGTGGCAGCAACCTTCCGGGAAGAACTGGAGTATATGGAATTAAAATTGTCCGGGGAGAGAAGCACATCCTGCTGGAATTGCAGCAGCCCGTTTCTGAAAAAACGCAGCCCGGAATGTTGCTGTGTGGCAACAGGTGAAGTATGTATTGGTAATACAATGCTATCGGAGAATTCTTAATGGGAATTATACTGTCGTCCGGGATATTTTAAAATTTTATCAGTCTTTTTTGGCCGTAATAGTAAAGTTTAAATCAGTTTCAATTACAGATGACCTGTCGCCAATGTGTTTATTTGCTTTTCCTTCAAAGCTTAGAATGCCTTTTGCGTCTTTTATTACTGGAAACTCATTGTTATCCCTGACCACAGAACCCAACGTACGGAAAGCTTTGTTAATAGGAAAACTCATCCGTTTGACCTAAGGCAGGAGATCGCCCCCTATCAACAGAATGGTAAGCTGGTTCCTTATGGCGGGCGTAAAATCAATAATCGGGGCGTTTAGAAATAGTTTTATTTTATTATCGTTTACATTGTATTCCGCGTCTACCGGAATATTAAAATAAGCAGGGGTCGCCAATCCTCTTGCAATAGCACCAAATCCCATTACATCTATTTCACTGGTGGCCACTGAAACAGAAAAAGGGATATAGGCTTTAATGGGCACAACCTCGATCTTCCCTTTGCTGCCTTCCTGAAACTCGTCGTTTTTTTCCAGATCTTCAAAAAAACTGAATTTGGTGGCATTGCCTTCGAGGTTGCCTTTCATCCTGATGATGTTCCCTCCGCCCTTTTCTTTAGGATACCGTAATGCCAGAACAGCTTTCATTTCTACTCCATATGTCCACCAGTTCTGCCCGGATTTGTTCCTGAACTCAATGGTGTAGTCATGTTTTAATTTGCCCTTAAAAACGCCACAATACTTATTCATTAATATATCCGTGGCAAATTGCACTATATCCCCGCAAAAACCAGCAGTACCTAATTTTGATGACAGGGATGCTGCATCAAGTCCAGCGGTTGAAAATATTTTTGCAGGTTCTTTCAGCAGGAAATCGTTTGGGGAAGACAACCCTTTAGCCCTGGCATTTACTGTGCCAGTCGCCAATGGAACACCTTTGTCCAGTATGATATTTTTAATAATGCCTTTAAATGCAAAGCATTCTATATTTGAGTAAACCGAAAAAGCGGCGCAAGCTTCATTCATCAGCACCAGGTATTCACAAACAGTATTGTCCGCCGGCTTATGATTCCTGTATTCTTCTATCTGTTCCAGCTTTTTCCGCTGTTCTCCTAATTTATTATTTAGCGCTGATAAATTGTCAGCAAGATTCGGAGACAGGTTTTTTCCTGATTTGGCGAGCTTACTGATTTCTTTACCTGCGATATTCAGGTCTTTTAATAATTTTAACAGTAAATCAACCTTTTCTTTTACTTCATCCAGCTTTTTATCCAGTTCTGCCTTATCTTTTGAACCGAGGCTGCCTTTTACCTGCTCTTCACTTTCTTTTAGATGATCAAAAGCTTTATTAATTAAATTAATGTTTTCATCGCACCAGTTTTCCAGTCCTGGTAATTCATATACAGTAAACTTTTCAGATTGAGTTGCTTTTTTATCGCTTCCCTTCAGGGTGACCAGATATTCACCCGCCTTTCCGGTGGCAAACCATACTGTTGCGAATTTCCCGTCTGCATTCAAAGGAATGGATTTTACATCTTTCACAGACGGGCCGGCGACTAAAATTTCCACATCTTTATAATTTTTATATTTTACACTTTCGCCGCTTATTGAAATACTTCCGCCGGTGAAAACTGTATTGGCAGAAAGTTCAAGCTTAGTATAGCCATCTTTCGGCTCCATATCATTTTCGTCATTGCCCGATACACTCATCTTTACCGATGCGTTCCTGTTAGCGGTTTCTAAAGACCCGGTATTGCCGTTTTCATTTTCCCCGGCAGCGTCAGGGGCTTCCCTTTTTGCCTTCTTTTTGTCTTTTATTTTTTTGGGTATGGCAACGATACTGTCTATGCCTCTGCTAACCTGCTGATCAGCTTTGCTTCTGATCCTCCATTCACTGTCACGTTTAACCTTCTCGCCTAATTTCTTAAGAACCTGCGCATCGCTTTTAAAGCAGCAAAAAATAAGGCAAAGTGTTACAATGAATGTTTTCATGATTTTTTATTTAACAGTCAGCTATTGTTTTTTAATAAGCGATATGCGGAAAAAACCATCCGTAACTTCCATCTGTTTAGTTGGTGAATCGGAACTGCCTGTTACATAAAATTTACCTTCTGCCCATCCGGCATCCACTTTAGTAATCTCCATTTCGCCCGCGTAACCACCCCAGAGCGCCACTTCGTCGTTCGTCATCAGGTCAACGGCATTATTCTGACTGAATTTTGTTTTTTTTCCGACAACCATCCCTCTCCTGTCATAAGGAAGACTAATACTTTCCCCGTTATTTTCGCCAACAATCCTTCCTGCGACTTCCGGGGACATAAGTGAATTTGCTGACCAGGGTTTCCCGTTAAATTTCGCCGTCATCGTCCAACCGTCCGCCGATGTTGCTATGCCCCCGGGCTGCATTTCTTTCAAGGCTGATACCATCTTTTTTCCATCTTCCATAGCCTGGGTTTGCTCATTATTACCACAGGAAGTCAGCACCGATACTAACAGAATACAGATTGAAATTATTTTTATCATAACTTTTGTTTTTAATGATTAATATTCAGGTTAATTACATTGGTAAGAAAAATTTTCCTCAAAGGAATAGGTGGAGGAGATTGTAGTATTGGTACTAAATCTTGTTACCGGGAACCCTTTGTCATTATAAGTATACGATATGGTTCTTTTCCAGCCCGGAATGTCAAACCCCAACGGATTGTTTTTACTAAGTGCTGTAAATAAAGGTTCGGAGTCGCTGCTTGCCCAACCGGCATGCATCAGCATTGGCCAGTTTATGATACCCGCAAATGGGGTTCGTTTAGTATCATAACCGGTTGCAGCAATCACGGTAACCGTTCTCGGCCCTGTGGTGGCTTCGTATCTCAACTCGCTTACATTATTCTGATCATTATAAATAATAAAAAGATCATATTCCAGATCGTTTACTACCGTATTTGTTTGCTCGCCGATTTTTGCAAGCCGGTTTTTTGTATCATAGGAAAAGGAATAGGTGTAATAATTACGTTGTTCCACACCATCAAGTGTTATAGAGATATCTGCCCTTGTCGGAGAACCTGTATAAATATTGGCATTGAATACCGTGTTGACCTTATTAAAACTACCCATGGTAGTGCCCGGGGTAAACCGTTCCGTATGATCATAATAGATCAGCAAGGAATCTGCAAGAACATGATATCCGCCCCCTATATATTTATTTAGCGAAGTAATATTTCCATCAGCGCCATATGAATAAGCATACGTGGCGGCATTACCCGATAAATTAGTATACTCTGATACAGGCTTGCATTTTGCAGTAACCGTGGAAACCGGGGAAGTATTTTTTTTACAACTGTAAAGCAACACGTTGGAAAATACAATTACAAATAATAAATTGCGTTTCATTTACCTTTTTTTTGTTTATTTCTCAATTGCCGGCTCGTTTAATTTCAACGGATTCAGTTTTTTCTTTCAGCTTTTGAAATACAGTATTCTGTAATTCAGCGCTCGATGAAAAAGGCAGGCGTTTTGGGTTTCTTTTCGTTATTTTCAGTTAACCAAACTTAACCAGTATTTTAGCGGGGTGAAAGCCTGATCGGCCAACAGCATTTTTAATAGACGAAGGGATGCTGAAACCCGATTTTAAGCAATAGAAAGCATGGCAGCTTCAATCTTTTTAACCTGATAATATTGAGTATACTTTCATGAACAGCCCTGTAATATTTAACTGTGTAATTGCTGATGATGATGAAATAGACAGGCTTACCACACTTTCTTTTGCAAAACATTACCCTTTTTTGCATATTGCCGGGTGTTTTTCATCTGCTGATCAGGTATTGGAGCATGCGAGAAAGAACAAACCGGATGTATTATTGCTGGATATAGATATGCCCGGCATGAGTGGCTTGGAGCTCCGGCAGCAACTGATTGATATACCCGCCTGCATTTTTGTTACTTCTTTTCCGGATTATGCGGTTGAAAGCTTCGAATTATCGGTTTTAGATTTTTTAGTAAAACCACTGAAGGCAGACCGGTTTGAATTAACAATGCGTCGCCTGCATGATTATCTGTTGATAAGGCAAAAAGCGGAATTGCTTGATTTTACATTGGGTTCAGACAGTTTGTTTATTAAAGACGGGCATGAGCATGTTAAGATACAGCTTCATGAAGTGCTCTATCTGGAAGCATTAAAGGATTATACCAGTATTGTTACCGTCAAAAAAAAATATTGCGTCCTGTCATCATTGGGTAATTTACTGAAGGAAAAGGCATTCCAGACATTCATCCGGATCCACCGCAGCTATGCCGTACAAAAACATTTTATTAAAAAGATAACAGCGAAAGAGGTAATGGTATATGATATTTCACTGCCCATTGGCAGAAGTTATAAAGAAAGTGTGGAGCTGATTAAAATATAAATATCATGAAAGCAGGTCTGCTTATTTCAGCAATTTTCTTTCTATTACATGTAAATGCCCAAAACCAGCGGATATCATTTATAGATTCCTTGCTGGGCGAGGCACAAAAGACAAATGTTGATACGCTAAAAGTAAAATTGTACACCAGTATATCAGACTGGTTTATTGATAATGATATCAGTAAAGCATTACTGTATGCGGATACGGTGGCGTTGATGGCAAAACGAATTGACCAGAAAGAAGGGATTGCCGCAAGCCTGGCTAATTATGGGAATATTTACAATTTTAAGGGCGAGTATATTAAAGCGATCGCATACTTTAAAAAAGCATTTGAGATTAATAAGGAGCTGAAATCGGCCAGGGGTATGGCAAACAACCTCTATAGCCTGGGATCAGCCAATGAAAGATTAAGTAACTATCCCGATGCTACCAGCTATTATTTTGAATCCCTGCGGATGAATGAAGGTTTACCGGATAACGAACAGGCGATAGCTAATTGCCTGGGAGGAATTGCGGTCATTTATTTTTTGCAGAAGGATTATGAAAAATCCCTTGAGTACAGTATTAAGGTAATAGAAATTCAACGGTCTCTAAATAACGGAGTTGGCCTGGCGAATGAATTTATTAATGTAGCTGATACCTATTACCGACTGGCTGATTCTGTAAATGCAGCAAAGTATAATCTGGAGGCGCTTGCATTAACAAAGAAATTGGGTTTATCATTCCAGGAAGGTATTGTATACTCCCAACTGGGCGTATTAAACAGCAATAATCCCGCTGTTTCACTGGGTTATTTGTTTAAAGCACAAAAGAATCTGGATGCAATCAGTCCGGGATTTTCAAGCTCAATTTTAAACCGGGGGGAAATAGGTAGGGCTTTCTTGAAATTATATAAAACGGGGAAAGGAATGCCTGTAATAGCAGATAATAATGATCTGTTACCGCGACCGGAAGATATACTTCAAAAAGCGCAACTATACCTGCAAAATGCGGTTACTGAAAGCAGGGGAACCGGTGATAAAGATAAAGAAGCATCGTTTTCTGCAGATCTGGCGGAAGTCCAATATATAAAAGGAGAGTTTAAGGAGGCATACAGGAATTTAAATATTTCATATCTTCTGCATGATTCGCTTTATTCACAGGAAAACAAGAATAAAATTGCCGCTCTTGAAAGCCAGAAGAAGGTTGATTTAAAAGATAAGGAAATTCAAATAAATAAGCTGGCAATTGCTAATCAGCAGAAAACACAAGTAGGGTTGATTGCCGGTTTGTGTTTATTAGGTATAATCGGAGGCCTTTTATTCCGGCAAAGCTATACCAGGAAAAAGACAAATGCTGCTTTACTAAAGCTCAATACCGAGCTGGAAGAAGCGAATAAATTAAAAGCCAGGTTATTTGGGATAATCAGCCATGACCTGCGTGGGCCAATAGCCAACCTGGTTAATTTTCTTCATTTGCAAAAAGAATCACCTGGGCTATTTACAGATGAACAAGTAAGTGCCAATCAGAAAAAAATAAGCCATTCCGCAGAATCTTTACTGGAAACCATGGAAGCTTTGTTGTTTTGGAGTAAGGAGCAAATGGAAAATTTTAAACCACAGATAAAAAATATTGCTGTCAGCGATTTGTTCGGTTATATACAAAAATTCTTTTCACAAACAGAGCAGGTAGTGATGAAGTATAATTTTGAACCAGGCCTTACAGTTACAGCAGATGAAAATTATTTGCGGGTCATAATGCAGAATCTTACATCCAATGCCATCAAAGCTGTACATAGCAGACCCGGCGCAACGATAGAATGGAATGCAACAATGCAGGGAGATAATACCCTGTTGTCAATTACGGACAATGGTCCGGGTATCAGCAACGAAAATGCAAAAGCCTTATTTGAGGATAATATCACTATAAATGCCAAAACCGGATTTGGATTTCACCTGATAAAAGATCTGGCAAAGACCATGCGATACAAAATATCCATTCAATCTCATCCGGAAACAGGAACAACCTTTACTTTATCTGCGATGCAGGCCTAGCACCGAACAGGATCTTCCTGTTCTGCTCATGCGTGAGCGCTTCGTCCCGGACGTCCGGGATTATACTATCCCCGTCCGACTGGCGTCAGCCGGGCGGGCCCGTCCGAACGACTTTAGCCGGGCGGGCCCGTCCGAACGACTTTAGCCGGGCGGGCATTGTACTACGAGGCCAATTTGATTTTTAAATATCTACGTCCTGCAGCTGTCTTAAAATATTTTTCCCTTGCAACTGCTTCAGCTTCGGTGGGAAATGCTTCGAAATAAACTATTTCTACAGGAATATAAGGCTTGAGTGAAGTTGTCATTCCACTGTTATGTTGCAGGAGCCTATTTTCTAAATCCTGACAGTGCCCTTTGTAATAATAATCGTGATGAACGCTTTTTAAAACGTAAGCGAAAAACATCTCTGAAAATTTGTAGCCTCGACAGGGCTAAACGCTTTATTGGAAATCAATACTGTTACAGAAAACCGTAAACGAATCCGTAAACTGGTCAATTTTTGCTTGTCTTACGTGTCAAATACTCTTTTATAAATGTACAATTTTTCAGTGTAAGTAAGTTGTTCTGGAAAATTTGTTTTCGATTTTGTAAGCATCGTTAAGCTAGTTGAAAGCTTATAGTTAGCTGTTCAAGGATCGTCTCCAGTGTGCTTTCTCCTGCACCAAGATTTTTCAATAACTGTTTCACATCAGGGTTCTCTTCACGTAAGGTTTGAATATAGCTCCTGAGATCCGCTTTGATAACGTCCGGTGCGTCGATCTTTTTATTCGGATCAATAGCTACTGTTAGCCGTATAACATCCTTGCGGTGTTTGTCAATATCATCGTCCTGTACTTTTTGACCTTCATTTCTTCGTGCAAGATTATTCAGGAATGCTTTTGCCTTTAAGACAATCAGGGCAACGTCATTTGCGTGGTGTAGCCCATCAGAAACAGTTGTATTAGCAAGAGCAAAATTATAATAGTCATCATCGAGCAAAATGGCCGAAAGGCTGGATGCTTCTTCATCTGTCGGAATATCAGTAAGATGAAACCCATCGGGTATGGTAATAGCATCGGGTTTGCGGCAAAATAACTCCAGCATTCGCGGGTAACCGTTAGCTTGGGGCTTTTCAAACCGGTAAAATTGTTTTTTATCACCTTTTTGCGCGATGGCATATTCACCAGCTTTGATGAATTCCCAAAAATGGTTGACAAACTCCGGCGTTAGTGCTTCTACTATAAGGATGATATCAAGATCCTTGGTTACCCGGAAAGGCAAACCAGCTTTTTCAAAGTGACGGTCACAGGCGCCGCCCCCGATTAATACATATTGATTCGTGTGTGATTGAAAGTGTTCTGTAAATAGATCCATTCCTGCTACCATACTATTTCGTTTATCATGTTGTTTAATGCACCTTTCACCCGCTCGTCTTCATGATCCTTAAGTGAGAGGTACAGGGATAATTTATCGACTTCGTTTGCTTTTGACAAATGGACTGGATCATAGTGCCATATTTCCAGTTTGTGAAAGCCATATTTTTTGTCCAGCTTTCCATAAAGATTTTTGTTCAAACGGAAAGCATCTTTACCGATCGCAGTAGTATCCTGCTTAGGTTCGGATAGCATACTGTAATAAGCAAGGGCAGTTTCGCCGCTCACACGTGTGTGTTCGTTGTGGATAGGGTGGTCCAAGTACCAGGTTTCTCTTACAGGGCTTGTCAGGAAAGGCGACGCTTTTTCCCACAGGTCTTTTCCGTGCGCATCAAAAATGATTGTTTTTTCCTTGGTTCCCTGGACACGCAGTAAAGCCAATGCCTGCAGTTCCTTGATGGACCGTGTGATGGTCATCGCAGAATAGTTAAGCAGACCTGCGATTTCCTGCAGTGACATTCCTTCCAGCCGCTGAACCTGCAGGTGATATAATAAGAAAAGCTGGGCAGGTGCTTTTAAAAGCTGACCCACTTCGATAATTCCCTTTTCCTTACCATGTCCATCCCTGATCTGTGTGAAAAATTGCGGAATATACAGTTGCCGGAAAGGTTCGGCAAAACCTACCCTTTTTTCGATCAGCCGTTTGCGTTGCCATGGCTCCAGGTTCTGGAATACAAACACTACCGGTATATTACCAAGTATCTCCTGTAATGCCTGGCTTTGCTTTTTGAGTTGTTCCGGGGTTGCGGAGTCCGGGTTCTTGACCTCTGCCCAAATCACTTTCTGCCCGGTTAGCTGGCCGGAATAAAGGTCATAACTGCCCCGCAGGTAAAGGGGAAGCATTTTTGCTTTTTCGCTTTCAGATTGTGGTGCAGCAGTGACCCCAAACGTATCATATAAATATTCCTGTAGTGCTTTCACTATTGCAATACTAACAAAAATATGCATGCTAACAAAATATATGTTAGTGTGCATTTTTATGTTAATAATTTTATATGATTGAAATTCAATATTTTAATATAATTCATTTGAGTATTGGAAAAATGAGGGAAATTTCAGGCTGGTCATTTTCACACCATGGCACAGCCAAAATCGTATTGAACAGGGAACACATTTTTATACTTCTGGGTGGCGGTTCACGATAGGTAATACCAACAACCCTGGTTAAGGATCATTAGAATGGTGGTTATTACCAATTATACAATACAAACAGTTTATACGGTACAGACAGCCATGTTAGTGAAAAGCTATAGTGAAGGGAATAGTTTCCATATCGCTTATGCCAGCAGCGGGGTGCTCAACAGAGGGAAGGAGAAGCGGCATACTTAACATGACCACCTTTACTTTAATAATCTTTATGTGGAAAACCCTTTACTTAAATTGGATAACCTGTGCAAAAAATATTAGTCAGAAAATAGTAAAATATTTAGTATTTTTGTGATTTAAATCAAGACATTATGGCAAATAAAAAAACTACTTCCGGGTCAATAGCATCAACCGCTTCCAAAGTACTGACCAATCCCAAAAGCAGCAAAGCAGCCAAACAACTTGCCGGTTCTGCTCTCTCCCAAGTAAATAAAGGATATGAAACCAGTAAAAAACTGGAAACGCTTGCAGGAAAAATTCTTGATAACCCCCAATCGGGTGCAGTTGATAAGAAGTTAGCCGCTTCCGTGCTTTCACAATCGAATAAGTAAAATGCCTGCCCTTAAAATCCTTTCCTATATCGTAACGCCGACATGGTAGTTTGGACAGTTGATTCGTCAATCGTGAGGTTCGGTTAATCCAGGAAAGATATTCACATCTGTTTATAATATCCTTACTTGTGACCTTAAAATAAATGGTATATATTAAGTAAATTTACAGTCCCTTCCGCCTAACCAATTCCCCATCTGTATCCTATATCCATTGCAACTCGTAAACAGCCCCTTATAAAAAATATTTTCCGAGGGCGTTAGATTTTGGCCTGAGCCAGCGTAATAGATAATTATTAGATGTATACACAATTAACCTATAATAAACCATTTGGGCAAGCCACGAAGCCTGCCACAATATCCACCCCGCGTGAGATGATAAGGAATGCCTTTTCCCGCAACCAAGGATGGAGTGAATGGAATTTTTTAACCGAAAAAACCCTCGTTTATGTTGCGAGAAAAGGAGTTCATACAGGCGAAGGCAGAGTTAATGCCGACCCTGTATAAAAAGTTTTACAAATTTGCCAAAACTGCTGGTATTACGGGAAATAAAAAGCAGTTCGTAGAGGACTTGGTGTACAAAACGCTGAACGAAGCATTGCGTCTGAGTTTTATGGAGGTGCACGCCTACCGTTCCTGTACCTGGCTGATAAAAACTAAGGCACAGAATATTTGGAATGATGAATGGCGCAAATGGTTCAGGACTGTTCCGGTTACCGAACTGAAGGACCCGGATCAGTTATGGACTGAACATGACCTGCAGGAAACTGAAAAACCAATGCACCCCAAAATCGAATGGTTATTGGAGAGAGCAGATAAAAAAAGCGCGGACATCATTCATAAAAGCCTCCAGGGTTACCAGATAAAGGAAATCGCAGAAATGCTGAACACGACACCCGGAGCTCTGAGTCAGCACTTGCAACGATTCAAAAACCGGCTGCTGAAACCTTAAAACCATTAACCCCATCAACTCATTTATATGGAGAATATTTTAAATCAAACGATATTATTGAAGGAACTGCTCGGCAGATTTGTCAATATCCTGTACCTAGATGATATGGAACTGGAGCGGATGAACGATTTTATATTTTCTACCCAAACTGATTCCGACCTGATACAGGCGGATACTTCCGAATTGTATGACACACTTGAGTTCCTGCGTGACCTCGCTCGGGATGGCAGCTTTACAGACGTAGAGCAATTGCTGAATTATTTCAACGACCAGGATGCTTCGCTGGACTCGATGATACAATCGGAGTTGCAACTTATATACCATCAGCATGCAGGCAATAATGACATAAGTTATCGCATGTTCCCAATTAGATCTGGCGTTAAACGGATCGGATACCCGGTTGCAGGACCGGTTAAAAGCCATGAAGACATTCTCGAAGACCTGTTCCGATGCCTTACCAGTGATCCGGCGGCTGATCAACTGGAAAATCATTATGCGGAAATAAATCAAATCAAAAAAGGGCGATCCAAAAATGTGTTTAGGGTCTGCTCTTTACACACACAAATCCTTCCGAACACCGATCATATTCATTTTGATCATTATTACCGGTCATTTGCTCCCAGCAAGAAAGGTTTCCTGCGTTTTATTTCTATAATCAAAAGAATGAAGGCCTGGTTCTCGGGTCTTTCCTTAAGAAGACCTTTTCAAGTTCCATCGGATATCTTGCGCAAACATAAAGAACGCATTAAGGTCAGAAAACTATATGCCGACATTTATGACAGCATCCGAAAAGAGGAGCCCATAGAGAATGAGCAGCTGAAACTGGCGCTGAGCAGGATCATGCTGATCGCTAAATTCAATAACCCGCTGTTTAAATCGCAGCAATTGACCAACTGTAACGAGTGTAAATTTGATTTCAGGTCGAGAAGGAGGTTTTACCAGTTCTTTTCCCAGAAAAATTGGGTTGTATTAAAGAGCCCAGATGGGTTAAGCTGGAACACGACCGACAATCCTGGTTTCAGTATCGATATGAATGATGTATTGACCGGTTGTCGTCCGGTTTCACCTGATCCCTATTGGAAGGAAATTTCGGAGAACTCCCTGATCTATTTTCCACTCTCTGATCAATATTGCCTGCGACTGGCACCGGATGATTTTCAGACTGCGATGTCACATGAATCAATAATTAATTTTGAATATTCATCCGAGCAGGAACTGGAAGTTGTAAATAAACTCTCGCTTGTTTCAAAACCTGAAGTGTTGATCTCACCTCTTCACGGGATCAGAAAACGAACGGAAGGAATGATATGTGAAATAGGCTAGAAACTATCCAAAACTAAACAAATTGCTTATTGATTGCGGATTGTATTCGCAAAAAGGATAACTATTGTCGGAACAATTAAAAAAAGAAAACTATGGAAAAAGAATCACAAAACAAGGGGAATGCCGGAAGCGGAAACCCCGAACACGGCGGGAATGGTAATTCCGGCGGGGGCAATGACAAATTGGTCACCCTGACAATCGTGGTGAACACGAAGCCGACGGATGTGACTATCAACGAAAATGCTCCACTGAAGGCTGCGGCTGAAAAGGCACTAGCACAGACTCATACCACCGGGCGTCCGCTCAGTGATTATGAACTGAAGCTTGGTGACCAGGTTCTGGACATGGATAAAAAGGTCAGGGACTATAACTTGAAAGACGGAGACACCTTATTCCTCAGCCTTAAAGCGGGTACCGGTGGCTCAAGATAATTCTACATTAATGGAGCAAACTGGCCTGGCGAAATCCGGGCAGGCTTCTTTGCAGACAGTAGATCCGGAAGTATCGAAGCGGAAATTCGACCTGGAGACAGGGGCATTTCTCGGGGCGGCGTCTATCCAGCGCGCTCGCGGAATCTTCCTGTTAGAACGTCAGTTTCCTGATATTAAGATCGCATTCTGCGCTCCTCATATCAAACCCCTGCCGGTCATATTTGCGGTCAATATCAATTTTACAAACTACGACCTGGAACCACTATCAGTAAAATTCATTCACCCGCTTTCCTTTAAGGTACTCACTGTACAGGAACTGGGCCTACCGTTCGGACGCAAGATCTCGTTAACAAATGGTAAACCCGACATTCAGCCCCTCGCACTGGGTCTGGCCGATCAAACCGCTTTTATCTGTTTACCAGGTATCCGGGAATATCACGGCCATCCAGATCATAGTAACGACCCATGGCTTGCACATCGCGGCAAAGGTGGTGAAGGGACGCTTGGCCATATCGTAGATAAGTTGCACGAATATGGTATCAGTGCCATCAAGCATCTAAGCGTAAATGTACCAGTGAGCATTTTAACGGCAGGGATCACGTTTGATGGAAATAAAATCCCTTCATGAGCGATTTTCAGCAAATAACCAGAATCATTGTTCCGATCCGTTTTGTCGAGAGTGTCTACGCGCATTTACGCAATGCGGGTAACGATGGTGTTGAAGGTGTGGGTTTATGGTTTGGCAGACAGGAAGACGATCTCTTTACTATTTACGCCAGTATCATACCTGAGCAGAAAGCATACCGTATGGAAGAAGGCTTGCTCTATCAGGTCGGTGGAGAAGAACTGCACCGGATAAATCGCTGGGCTTATGAACAGAAACTTTTGCTTCTTGTACAATTACACAGCCATCCAGGAAGGGCCTATCATTCAGAAACTGATGATGCTTTTCCTATAGTGGCGACGCTCGGAGGACTATCCATCGTGGTACCGAATTTTGGGTTTGATCCAATAGATAAAAAATTCTGGAAAGTATACCGTCTTCGATTGGAAGGATGGAAGGAATTAACAGCAGAAGAAACAGATCAACTATTTCAAATCATATAATATGGCACTAGCGAACTTTCTGGGAAAAACCGCACTGAGCGCTTCCCAGGTATTGAAGCAATTTGATATGGAGAAATTTCAACAACTCTTGTTATCACATCATGTCCATATTTGCTTTGATAAAAAAGCGATCACCAGCAAGGAGGGTTTCGCATGCGCGGAGATGCTTGTTCGTTTGCTCGCAAGACTTTATCCCAATCTTCATCTATCTTGCACAGATGGCAAATCCCCGGAGCGGGAGCATTTGAATGAGCTTGCCCTCGCGATCAATCCATTTATTGATTTATCGGATTCTGATCCTACCGTAGCTATCATTATCGGTGATACGGAGATAAAGCTCAGTTGCCTGAAAATTTTTGTCGGGTCCGATCAATGGTTGGCGAAATTTTCAACCAGTAAATCACAATTTACAGGTGATTCGATGAACCGGTTTGGTGCCGGGGCCGCCGCTTGTATTGCAGCGGCCAATGTATTTCGTCATGTTTTCCGTGAACAGCTTGTTGATGGAATAACGGATAAAGATTTTGTTTACTCGACATTTAATGGTAATCTCAATGAAAAAGCCGAACAAGGCCCCGTTATCAACAGGATCGACCTGGACGACACAGTGTTAATCGGACTCGGGGCTATAGGAAATGGTGTAACCTGGGCACTTAAAAATATGGCGTTTTCAGGTTCGCTGGATATGGTGGATGGCGAGTGCATCGATCTGAGTAATCTACAGCGATACATTCTCGCAACGCAGGATGATGTCAATAAACTGAAAACAGAACTGGCCGCTGTTTTTTTACATCAGCCCTCTGTGCGGAGTCACTCGGTTCCATTCGATACATATTTACTAAGACGCGGCAACTGGGACATTTTCAGAGCTGCTGTTTGTGTGGATTCCGCAGAAGATCGCCGGATGGTGCAAGGAAGTTTACCAAAGAGAATCAACAATGCCTGGACGAATCAGGGGCCATGCGGACTCTCGCACAATTTTAATATTAGACAGGAACCCTGTGTCGTGTGCCTGTACCCGGCAAAAAAGGAAGAAAAAAGCCTCCCGATCAAAATCGCGGAAAGCCTTGGCCTGACTCATCCATTCCATACACAAATGGTCAGAGATTATATGGCAAAGCTAAAACCAGTTGATGCGCCAATGATCCAACTAATTTCTCAATTGAAGAAAGTAGACCTGCAGGAGTTAACGCCATACATGGGTAAGCAATTGGAAGTGTTTTATTCCGAAGTGATCTGTGGTGGTATTATGATGAAACTTACCGGCGAGGAGCAAAAGCAGGCAGCTGAAGTCCCTTCCGCTTTCGAATCTGCTATGGCGGGTATCATGCTGGCGGCTGAAATCGTGATTGATGCTGGCAAGTTTCGACGGGAGAATCCCTACACAATACAAAAATTGAATTTATTAAGCCCATTGACCCCCTATACATTTGAAGCTGTCAATAAATTCACAGAAAAGGAATGCATCTGTCATGACGAAATATACCTGGGCAGGTATGCACAAAAATGGAAGATGAAACCCCTTCATAAAACAGGGGATCCTAAGATAAAGGAAATGCCGACAGCAATGCTCATGGAAGAAAAACAGGAGGTGATTCAGGTTAATGAATAAAAATACGCGTTGTTATGGTAAGAAATAAGGGCCTGCTTTATATTCGGCAAGCCATCCACTTACAGTAGTCTTGCTCCGATGCTTACAAAGGGTAGACATATATTAGGCTATGATCTCAAACAAAAGGGGCATACATTTATCTTAAAAGACAGCTTTCTTTCTAAGGATTACAATTGTATTACATTTTCAATTCTGTTACATGCATCAGTTCATAGATGATGTATAGGCAATCTGGATAAATCCATAAACATTCTTCAAGTAGGTTAATTATGACATGGTTAAACGCCATTTTGTTTCAGAACCGACCGTCAACTTATTAGATGATCCAGTCCCGGAGTGTTTAGTATTCTTTCAATTTCGGTGTCAATTAGTTCAGCAATTTCTTTCTTAATTATTCTAAAATTTTCGGATACCATTTGTGCGTTTACTTGATGAACAGCCGGAAGAGTCTTATGCGTATGGGTTTCTCTATTTAGATTTTCATGATCATTTAAGATTTCGCAATGAAATGTCTTAAGCTTTATTTTATTAGTCGGATCATCAGCAACCATACCCACAAACTCACCCGATGAAAGTCCGGCTATCTTTGATTGAGGAATCGCAAAATCCAATTGACTTGATTTGCTCACTGATGTATCAGTCCTGTTGATAGAGATACTCTCTTTCACCTGGTTGATTTTTCCGAATCGTTCTGACAAAAATTTGGAGGTTTCACCGGTCACCTGTCCGCTGATAATATTTCCAGTAATATTCATGATGACTGAGGACTGATCGGCACCATAATCCTTTTTCAGTTGACTAAAATCCTGGATTCCGAGGCAGGTAGCTACTTTGTTGGAGCGTGCAGTCGCAATTAAACTATCAATGTCATTAAAAAAAATGGTGGGGAACTCATCAAATATCAAACTTGACTTCAGCTTATTTTTTTGATTGACCAGCTTAATTAAACGGGTCACGTATAAGGAAAGAACAGCCCCATAAATCTGCTGCTTTTGCGGATTGTTGGCAAGGCACACGATCTTGGGCTTATCCGGGTCATTGATATCAAGCGTAAAATCGTTTGCAGACAAGACCCAGTAAAGTTGAGGAGAGGAGAGCCGGGCCATCCCGATCTTGGCGCTGGCGACCTGGCCTTCCAATTGCTCCATGGCATCGTTCTGGTAGGCCGATATAAATGGATTAATAAGAACTTCTATTTCCGGTTCTGTACGAAGAACCGAGAAAAGTTTTTCATAGTCCACCTGCATGAGTTCGATCACATGAGGTAATGTTAGGTATTTACCGCCCTGGTATTTTTTCAAGAACCATATAATTGCTGTTAAAAAATTGATGGGCGACTCAACAAAGAAATCCCCCTGCTTGGTGATCCAGTCCCGGTTCAAACCCATCATAATTGAACGGGAAGCTTCGGTGGCATCTGTTATATCAAACATGGTGAAAGCATCCAGCGGGTTACAGCGGTGACTTCTGGAAAGATCATCGAAATTGATGATATAGAATTTCGGTTCTACTTTATAACTGCTCTTGTTCTTCAGCAACGTATTGTAGGCAATTTTGGTGAGGTCATCGTACTTGAAATCATAAACCAGCATCGTAAATCCCTTTCGGATATGTTGCCGGATGATGTGCTGAATTACAAAGTAGGATTTACCGGCACCGGGCGAGCCGCAAACGAGTAACCCCCGGAACGGATTAATGATATTGATCCAGCTTTTACGGACCTTACCTCTTAGATTATACCGTGCAGGAAGGTTAATCGAATATTCATTCTCCAGTAACCTTTCTTCCTGGGGGAAGGTTTCATTTAACTCGTTGAAAATATCCTTACCCAAATTCACTCTGATATAACGGCTGAGCAGGTTGCCCCCGGCCAGCACCAAAAGAAACCCTGTTCCGGTCAGGATCATATAACCGGTTGCCAGTTGTTCCACCGGGCCCTGAAAGCCCAGTATTAGGGTGCTGGAGAAGTAAAGACTAAACCCCAAAATCAGGTAAGTAAGGATGGATCGGGGGTTGATATTTTCGGATTTTTTACCCCTGGCACCCAACAGGGAAATCCCCAGCAGTCCAAGGGCAATCAGTTTAGACTTCAGAACCGTGCTGTAAAGTCCCGTACGGGCCATATTTTGGAGGAACTGGTCGCCCCAGGGGAAAGTGAGCCCCCAGCGCTCAAAAGCCCCGTAACAGTAAAAATAACAGTGCAGGAGCAGGACCAAAATGGCCCCCAGCCGGGTAAAGTCCAGAATTTTCCTGAGGCCCGCTTCATTTTCGCCGGTTCCGGATGACATAAGTACTTATTTAGGGTTAGGATTGCGTTTTTTCTTCTTTTTCTTCAGCAGTTCTCCAGGAACCCGGTTCAGGTTCTTTTCATGCTCCAGCAGTTCTTTGAGCAGGCCGTCCTGGGTGGGGTTGACCGCTGCCGCCTGGAGGGGTTCCGGGCTTTTTTCTATATCCCTTGACTGGGCGGTTTCAGTGGCGGGTTTTGGGGCTTTTGCCAGACCCTGTTGACCAGATTCCAAGGAAGCCCGGATGCCAGCGATACTGTAGGCTTTTCCTATATCGCTTCCGTTAAAGACGGCCTTAGTCCGGAAGTCAATAAAAGTAATCCCAAAGACCAGCCCCTCTTTATTTTCCCGCAGGACTGTCTGCACCCCTTCTTTTTTCAGGGCATTGATCATTTCTTTTAAGCTGCCCGGAGACTTGGCCAGTACCCAGTCAATACTGGTCTTTAATCTCTTTTTATCGGGCTGCCGGAGGGCCTCATTTTCTGCGAATCTTTTCTTCAGGTTTTTCAGGGTGGGTTTGCTATGAATCAAGCTGGCTTTAATTGGCATCCCAACCTTTTTACCCTGCCCGTCCAGCAACCGGTAGAAAAGGCCCCCGGATTTGTATACGATCCCTGTCTCCCGGCCCCGGTCGGCCTCCAGGTTATACTGCCGGAGGATGGCGTTCAGTTCTGCCAGTGAAGTGTATTTAAAATGGTTGATCACCGCATCCAGGACATTGGTGATTGAGCGGCGAGTCTCGGATTTGCCATAGAAAACTTTCTGAACATCAATTGGCCTGATGCCCGTAACCTGTGCTGCTTTTTTACCCTGGGCCTGGATCAAACCAAAATTTTTCTCCAGTTCTTTTCTTGCCTGCTCGGATTGGTTGCGGCCGATATTATAAGTATCAATACGCTTTCCATCCCCCTGGATACTGGTGGTCAGGATATGGATATGAGGATGACCGGCATCGTGGTGCTCATAGACCAGGTAAGGTTGTGACCCGAAGCCGATTTTTTCCATATAAGCTCCTGCTATTTGGGTTAGTTTGTCCTGTGCCAATTTCTCGGAAGGATCGAAGTTTAAGGAGATATGAAGAGTATTGGACTTTTTTGTCCGTTCATTTCTTGCAATCAGGTCCTGCATCCGTTCCATTTTCTGGTGGAAATTCATCTGGTTAGCTTCCTGCAAATAGTTTCCTGCGAAAATGCAAACTGCTTTTTCTTGCTGGCATTTCTGCTCATTATAATTCAATGCCTTTTGCAGACTATGCGGGCTGGTTATTCGGACGACCATTGTCGGTGGATTTCATTAAGTTTTTGAAATATCCTTTCAGTCAATTGCAGGAAGTTTTGATGAAGCGGTTCATGCGAATTCACCCACCATTTCACCTCTCCGATATGATTGAATGTGTGGAGTTTTTTAACAGCCTGGTTGTAGTTGTTACCGATGGCATTCAACTCCTTTTTAAGCAGGATCATCTCATTTAAAAACTGATCGGCGGATTCATTCCTGACTTTAATGGTTACAGGCTTTTGCAGCAGCACGTTTCTGGCATACTCACTTAGTTTTCTATGCGTGGTTTTAGAAAATAAGCCATGTATTTTCTGATATTCTTCGGACTTGACCCGAAAGGAGATCCAGGAAGGAATTTTATGCTCACTCATCACGATTCATTTTCACATTATCTCCGGCAAAAGACAAGCACTGTTTTTTGCCGCTATACCCTTTCAACAGTCTTTTACAATAGTCCCGCCGACTCCGGAGGCATAGGGACCAAGATGCAATTGTGCAACAATTGAACATCTTGCCGGTTGCAGACACAGCAACCTTCGGCCTTGTAAAGTTAAACTGACCGATCCCGATAATAATCACATGATCAAATTCTGATGAGGTGGCATCAGGGAATTAAAAATAGCTTTGTACTGAAATAAATTCTTAATCAAAAAATGTGAAGTATGAGCAGTGTAGTTAACAAAGAAAAAGCAAAAATTTTTGAAGCTATTTTGAGCAGTCCGGGGATGAGTGAAAAATGCAAGATTACCATCCAGATTAGCAGACAGCAAGTACTGTTGCTTGGGCGATTAATAGAGGCGGGCTTATTGAACCCTGGGAAGGTATTTCAGGATGAAATCATTCAGGCGTTTCCTGCTGAATCGCTGGAAGATTTCAAGGCAATTCATGAGGAGATCATGCGTAAGGCCGGGCTGACGGAGTTCTATGAGCGGATAAAATCCCTTTAACGTAACTTTTGCCCATGAAATACATACCCGGCAGAATCTGTCATAAAGAGCTTCTGGTAATAATCAAAGGGTTTTTAAAACCAAAATGGGGGAAACTCAAATTACCTCCTTCCGGAACGAAGTATGTCTCCAGCCGAAGCAAACCTGCCGGATCGGAGATGCAGTTTGTATTTGCTTATGCGCCGGGCAAAGGGATGAAAGATCTGAAATTTGGATGCTTTCTAAAAAAAGTTGCCTTTAAATCAGCCAGTCAAAACCTTGTACTTGAAAATCTTTTTTTAGGTACAAGGTCATTTTCTTCGTTTATTGGTTCCAGCAGCCATATTTACACAAAAGGCTACTCCAAATCCACTAAGTACTATTACCGGCTGATTATTCCCCTAACAAGGAAAATGAATTTCTTTTTTCAGATTGAAGACTCCATATATGAAACTGACCTGGGTTACCGGTCCAGGGCGGGACTAACTGCAATGATTTGTAATGAAGAAGTATATGCATGCGTCATCAATGATAATAACAAAGAGTATTTTCTATCAATTGAGACAAGGATCAAACAGGATTTTGATTCCTTCTCCCGAAAGGCCAATGCAGTAAAAAATGCACTGGGTTATTTAACCGGTCACCTTGCCGGAAATAATGGATACTATTTTGCATACCGGCACAAGGCTATGAAGTCCCCGGACTATTTATATTTCACTGCATTCCGAAATGAAATTCTTCACTCTATTTCACCTGTTAACGAAAACCCTTATGCTTATGTCAGGAATAAAAGAGTGGCTGGAAAATACTATCGAAAGAAGCTGTTGAGGAAGGTCAATCAAAAGGAGTTTTCCGTCCTGTGTCAAAAATTACTTGATTCTACTATGTTTGAATCCTGCCTCGTGCTGATGATGGAATCAGGTTCTGCCAGTCTTTTGTTCAGACCGGGTGGTTACGCCATTGCCCTGGAGATGCTGTCGGATCTCATCACAGCGAAAGCAAAGTCAAAAATGTCTCCCATTAAAAGTAAGTCGCTCAGTAAAAAAATCAGGGAGGAGTGCAAGCAGATTATCACAAAGTACGGTCATAGTATCGATCCGGATGACTTGAAAACACTCAACATACGGATAGAGCAGTTGAATCAACAGACCAACAAGGCAAGATTGAGAGCTCCCTTTGATTTACTTGGCATAAAATTGCTGGATGCTGATATTGCTATCCTCGAAACCAGAAACGACTTTCTGCATGGGCGGCATCCGGATATTACAAAAGCAGGACCTTTGCGGAGCGAACGCAGAATCAACCTTGACCTTTTTTATGCCGCAACCAGATTTTATACATTACTGAACATGCTTATTTTAAAATGGGTCGGTTTTGATAATTACGTTGTGAATTTTCCGGTCATTCAATCGGGCACCACAGAAATTAAACTGAAGGAAGAACCTTATCGTAAAGTATAGTATAGTATGTCCAAAACCAGAGGCCCATACATACAAGGTGTATTAGATTACCGCAGTTTTTTTGGTAAACCTGCGCCTCTTGATCCTATCTCAAAACTGGAGAAATATCCCACTGATGCGCTGATTGTCCTGCTTGCAAAAGCGAATGCGATTATATTCCAGGACAGTCACGACAGAAGCAATGTAGATAACGAAATATTCCGCCTCGTATTTAACAGGCTTGACCGAAGGATTTACGATTACGTGATGGATGTTCGCACCAATTATACAAGAGGGATGGAGGCAATTTTTACCGCTCCGCCGATTGTGGGTCTCATGGCAAAACTCATTGAAAGGTACAGACCGGTGAAAGAAAATGATACGATCAGTGACGCTGGTTTGTCCGTGATGATGATGGAACTTTTTGAAGCCATTCTTGCGGTTAATGACAGTTATTACAACAGTGCCAAAGGGAATATGCTTACCCGTACAGATATTTGGAAACTAGGTCTTTTACAACAGGATTTCGCCCGTGGCATTACCAATATGTTTGGTGTTATCCCTATCAAAATATTTATGTTTTTCCGCTTTATGAGCGAACGTTTTGGGGAAACGGTTTTGCAAGAGTTTGCGAATAGCTTTGGAGTGGTGTCAGCATATAATTTCTATTTTGTATTTCTGGAAACAGTGGTTAATTCCTATAGGGCATACGAAGCAGATGGCCAGCCCCGGTATGTCCTGATAGATGAAACGCTGCAAAAAGTAATCACGCCATTTGTGATTGATCCTGTCAGTCCCCGGCAGGTTCCATTTTCAGGCGAATCCTTTGTGCTCATGAACCAGCCATTTTTTCGAATTGCAGGAGGAATAGTTGTGCTGGACTTTGGTTTTTTTTCACATCTAACCGATATCAGCCTGATATATCATTTTTATCAATCAACTTCTTTAAAGCGTATCCATGGAATCAAGAACTATAATGAGTACCTGGGTATGATCGGCAAACAGTTTATCGAAGAGTATTTGACCTTACAGTTAATACAGCAGTTGTTTCACCATCGGCACGACCGGATATTCACTGAGAATGATAATCCTGACAACCCTGATGTTTTAATAATGCAGAACAAGCGAGATGTTTTTGTTATTGAGGTTAAATCATCCAAGGTACACGCAAAAATTTTAGGCGAAGCTGACACTGACGGTTTCCAAGACTTCCTGGAGCAGGGTTTTGCCAGTGAAAAGAAAGGCCCAGGGGAAAAGAACAAGGGAATATACCAGTTAAAAAAACAGATACAGGCACTCAAAGAAAATGGACGGGGATACAGGATATTTCCAGTAATAATTTATACAGAGTTGTCTTTGGATATGCCAGGAGTTAATAGTTTTCTTGATGAGAAGTTTGAACAGATTATTGATGAGGACAGGGCTTCATTTAAGAAGATTCATCCGCTCACCCTAATCAATCTGCATTTCTTTATCAAGTATTTCCCGAGATTAAAAAAGGAAAGATATTTTCTTCGTGACAAAATAGTAGAGTACCACCGGCGGAAAAAGCAGCAGTTAAAAGAAGGATTAAGAAAAGAGAATGCTTATATCTACCTGATGGCGGAGTATTCTTTTTTGCAGTTGATGGAACAGACCTATCCTCCTGGCGATCCGATGGATTATTTCAAACAGGTAGCTGGGGATCTTGGATTCAAAGAAGGCGGGCAGGTAGCCAAGAATGCCGGTACCAGTTGACATTGTCAAATATTTCTATTTCACACGTTAGCGGCTCTTTGATACAGGGATTAATAAAAAGGGCCTAAAGCAGCCCTTCATCTGCAAAACTCAGATAGCCTTCACTTGTTAAAACGATATGATCCAGCACTGTTATATCATGAAATTGTGCGGCATATTTGATTTTTTGGGTTAGTTCTTCATCTGCCCTGGAAGGTTTAAGATTGCCCGAAGGATGGTTATGGCTGAGGACCAGGGAGCAGGAACCCAGTCGTAGAGCTGCTGCAAGTATGATCCGGGGATCGGCCACCGTACTGGTTATCCCGCCACTGGAGACCGTCATCAGTTGAAGTACCCTGTTGGACCGGTTCAGAAATAATACCTTGAACTCTTCCAAAAGGTCAATCTTTTCTTCGTTCCAGTAGTTTTTTAAGATGTCGTAACAGTCTTTTGAGGTCCTGATCAGCGGACGCTCTGATACTTTAACGGCGACTTTTCTTTTGTACACCACATCGATTTCTGATACATTGTTCAGCATTTCCAGGCTTAGTTTGTTTTCCATAATCCATGTTTTTAATGTTTGAAAAATTGATTATGGAACATTCACCGGGTGCAGCCGAATTTGCGCAAGGAGGAGCGGAATAAATGACAGCCCTGTGCTAAGCCCTGTGTTTATGCCGAACTCCTTGCCAGCATATTGCAGGCGAAAACCGAACTTTGTGTAATGATAAATGAGTCAACCGCCCCTTTATTAACAATGGATGAAACCTGGACTGTCTTTGATAAAGTATCAACGGACAGAGGGGAGTTCATTAACAAATTCGTACCCGAGATTTATTTGCGTCCTGAAGTGCACAGTGACACGAGAGAGAATTTTCGTCTCATCCGGAAACTGCTGGAGCATAGCTATTTTGAATATAAGTTCTATGATCTGGGGGCCTTAAAAACCATGATCACGATGGAGATGGCGCTTAAACTGAGGTACCAGAAGATCAATAATGAAAAATGGGGAAAAGAGAAAAAATTGGTCCAACTTTTTAAGTGGTTTGAGGATCGTAATTACTTTGAAGTCTATAACCCGGAATATTTAAAATCCCTGCGAACCATCAGAAACGTGATGGCGCACCCCTATGAACATACATACAGCGGACCCCACTCCTCATTTTTGATTCAGCATGTTATAGACCTGGTGAATGGACTTTACGAAGATCCGGAATTGCGCAAACAAAGAATGGTTAAAACTATGAGTATAATATCCTTCCTGGAAGGGTACAAGGAAGAAATAAAAGTATATGGGAAAGACAATATTTATCTCGCCCATCGTGCCTGGCCGGGATTCCTGAACAACAAAGGTGGTAAAGAGATCCTTCATTTTTATTACAAGCCCTGGTACAAGATTCCGGAAGAGTATTTAACGACGAACCAATGGGGGCTTTCTCCAACGGTGTATTTTAAAGCCACTAGCTATACAATAAATCAGGACCATCTGTTATTAAAAGATGAAAGTGGCGATGAATTAATGATCGGAGCTATTACAGATCAGCATGAACTGGAGGAATTCCGGAGATGGCGGCAGGAGTATGAAAAATTTAACCAGCCTACAGGAGATTATTTATTCACACATACCAGGATTACGGATACATTCCTGATGCACCTTAGAGAGTTTCATATGATATAGTTGAGAAAAAGAAGCAAAAAGTTTATTCAGCCAATAACAATAACCCAAGCTGCCCCGCCCGATACTGAAATCTGCCACTATATAGCGGGGCAGCTTTTTTACCCTTAAAAAGGGCAGCCCGTCACCGGGCTGCCTGTGTTGTTTTAGTTTATAAAATCCATACAAAGGTTAAAGGCTTTCTGTGTCCGCAGTTGTGCCGTACCGCCATACAAAAGGGATTTCAGTTTGCTTTCTTCGTCCCTGTAGTTCCGGACATTCTGAAAATAACCGGTCACGGCATTATAAGCCCCGAACAAAGTGCCTTTGGCAGTTTCTGTCTGCTGGGTCGGGCTGGTCATGGCATACTCAAAAACGGAGTTGCACATATTATTAAAACAGGTGGACAGTTCATCAAACTGACCTTTCCCGATACTATCCAGCACTTCTTTATTC
>CAZYTV010000006.1:0-44351 GCA_964650455.1 uncultured Chitinophaga sp.
CTGATCATCCCCCAGTACCGGCAGCCTGATGCATTTTATTTTATTCCCCGGGAGAAAACGGTATTATCCAAACCCGATTTTCAACTGGATATGTCAGCAGGCAGTTTATACGATACGGTTAAATCCTATTATTCCCGTGGTACCGGGGTGATACCGGCCAATGCATTGTCTGTCATCCACCAGGTAAACGATGCCGACATGCCGGTGCATGCTCCATTTATGGTGCGCATTAAACCTTACCGGGCAGCTCCCGCCGGCACAGATAGCAAACTGTTGATACAACGGACTTACCGGAGCGGACGTACCGTTAAGAAAGCTGAATGGGACAATGATTGGCTGAAAGCCGGCTTTGATGATTTTGGTTATTTCCAGGCATTCTTTGATACGATCCCCCCGGAACTGGATGAATTGGGCAAAGGAGATACCATTAACCTGAGTGCTGCCGGCAGGATTATTTTTTCCCCCTCCGATAATTTCGGCATCATCCGGAATTTCCGGGCCGAACTGAATGGCCAGTGGCTTCGTTTTACCAATGACAAAAGCCGGAACTGGATCTATACATTTGATGAACGTTGTCCCTACGGTGTGCATGAACTGAAAGTAAGTGTGGAAGACCTGGTGGGTAACAGGACCACAAAATCCTGGTGGTTTAAAAGAGGCCCCTATACGCCCCCGCCCAAAAAGAAAGCGGTGAAGAAAGGCAGTTCAAAAAAGAAAACAACTGTAAAAAAGAAAGTAACGCCAAAGAAGAAATAAAACAGAATGGTAACATTGAAAGAAGGGGATAAGGCCCCGGCCTTTACAGGCATTGATGCAAACGGAAAGAAAGTAGCACATAGGGATTTTAAAGGAAAAATACTGGTACTTTATTTTTATCCGCAGGATATGACACCTACCTGTACGGTGCAGGCCTGCAACCTCAGGGATAATTTCGGGTTATTAAAGAAAAACGGATTTGAAGTTGTGGGTGTAAGTCCGGATGATGCGGCCAAACATAAGCGCTTTGAAGAACGGAATAAATTACCCTTTACCCTGATCGCGGATACGGATCATGTTATTTTGGAAAAATACGGGGTCTGGGATCAGAAGCAATTATTTGGGCATAAATACATGGGTGTTCTCCGCACCACTTTTGTGATTGATGAAAAAGGGATGATCCTGAAAATATTCACCAAGCCGAAAAGTAAAATGCATGCGGAGGAAATCCTGGAAGCGATTTCCTGATACAAATAATTTTGTCATTTCCCTGTTAGTTAGTTCAATCCCATTCGGGGTTGAACTATGCTCCAACAACACAAAAAGACCGGATCCTTTTCATCAGAACAAGCAACCTGTAAACCCTTCTTCCCGATTGGTTTTTCTGTACAAAACCATCATCATGAAGAAGTATTTCACCTTAGTTACAGGAATTTTTATGCTCGTTTCTGCCGCTGCGCAGGACAATACCCCGAAAAAGAAAGAAGGAAAGCCAGTCCGGGTGTTTAACTCCGGCAAGACCATCAACGCCCGTACACCGGAAGTAACCGGTAAGGGGAAAATGGATTTTAATGTGTCCCATAATTTTGGCGACCTCGCCGGCAGCAATGGTGGAATTAAACGTTTTTTCGGACTGGATAATGCCGCCGATATCCGCATCGGGTTTCATATTGGTGTAGGTAAACATACCGACCTGGTCATTGCCCGGGATAAGGGCGCCAGCCTGGTGCAGCAGATCTATGAGATCGGGATCAAGCAGCAACTGATGCAGCAAATGGAGCATGATCCTTCCCGTCCGTTGTCCATTGCGGTATATTTTAATCATGCAATTTCTGCCGTAAAAGCCAGTGCTTTCCCGGATCAGGATAACAGTTTTGATAACCTGGGTGATCGTACAAGTAATGTACTGCAACTGATCCTGGCCAAACGTTTTGGCAATGTCAGTGTGCAGTTGAATCCCACTTACCTGACCCGCGGTCATGCGATTTCTTATGACCAGAAAAATTTATTTGGCCTGGGTGGTGCCGTAAAACTTCCCCTGGTGGCCAACCGGCTCAACCTGGTAGTGGATTATTTCAAGGTATTCAGGAATCAGGCCAGTAAAGATTCATTTGCCGTAAATAATAATCTCAAATTCTTTAATCCCCTGGGTATCGGATTCGAAGTACTCACTTCCGGTCATATTTTCCGGCTCAATTTTACCAATGCCACCGAGATACTGGAGAACAGGTTTATTCCCCGGACCGTTACCTCCTGGGGCAAGGGCCAGTTCAGGTGGGGGTTTACGATTTCAAGGACGTTTACGTTGTGGAGGTAGTTACTGAATATTGCGCAATGAAAATTGAATATTGAGCATTTCCTTTCTAAGGAAACGCAATGCTCAATATTCAATGCTCAGTTATCAATTTTCATTGAAGAACCCACTCCACCTCCCCAAAATTATACTCCTCCTCAATTGCATGCTGAACCAGAAGCCTCCCCTCCGGGGTAACGGCTTTGATGACCGCTTCAAAAACCCTGGTATCTTTTTTTAGTCTTACGGATTGCCCGAATTTATACAGATTGGCGCAATACTCCTGGTAGATACCGGGGAAGCCTTCTGTACAAAGCCGGCTATATGCCGCATCCAGGAAATAACAGAGTTCCCGGGCCAGTTGACAGGGATCAAAATCCTGACCGGTTATCTGTTTCAGGGAGACCGGGTTGGGCAGTTCAGCCGGGAAGCGCACCTGGTTGATATTGATACCGATACCTGCAATGGCCCATTCCCAGATACCCGCCCCGGAAATGATGTTTTCAATGAGTATTCCCCCTGCCTTTCTGTCCTGCCAATACAGGTCGTTGGGCCATTTTATTTTTGTGTCATCCCCCGCATATTTCCGGAAAAACTGCCCGGTGGCCACGGCTATGGCCGCACTTAGCTGAAATTGCTGGCTGATACCCAGGCTAGCGGGATTTATCAATATACTGAGGGCTATACTAGTATCTTTTTCGGCAACCCATGACTTACCACGCTGTCCTTTTCCGGCTGTTTGTTGATGGGCGAAAACCGCCAGTCCATGCAGTCCCGCCTCCTGCCTCTCCGGCAGGCTGACTGCCCGGATCTGATCACGGGCATAGTTGTTGGTACTGTCAATGGACTGTAGTTCAATGAATGGCAATCCGATAGTGAGAGCGGCGGGTGGTTGTGACAATTAATTGCTATTTTTACAAAGTAAGGAAGAATATAGTTTAGCTTATAACCGGAGCAGGATTACCGGTTAAAAAGAATCTTCCATACCCGGCTGCAGCAAGCAGTAAATCATTAACAAAAATTACCTATTTGGAACAATTGGCACTACTGACCAACCGCACGAAAAAAGAGCCCGCAGACAGCCGGCCAGGCGTAAAGAGGTTAACGAAGAACTCAAAAATTATCAAAACTATTATTGCAGCGATACAGGAGAAGAAAGGGGAACATATTGTATCCCTTGATCTCCGGAAAATCAATGAAGCAGTGGCTGATTTTTTTATCATCTGCGAGGCGGGCAGTCAGCCGCAGATAAGAGCCATCGCTGACAATATCCAGCACCAGGTATTGAAGAAATGTGAGGAAAAGCCCTATCATCATGAAGGGTCACATACCGCACAATGGGTGTTGATCGATTATATCAATGTGGTGGTGCACGTGATGCATCCGGAAAGCAGAAAATTTTACAGGCTGGAAGAGATGTGGAGTGACGCAACCAGCCTGGAGCATGATGAGTAATGTTAAAATGCGTCAGTCACTCAACTTTTTCCCGGAAATATTATTAAATAGCAGGATTACTGCAAATTGAATTATGTCACAAGATCAGAATAACAGAAACGAAAAAAGACCTACGCGATTTGACCCCAACCGTCCCCCGGTTGGTGACGACCCCAACCAGGCTCCCCGTAAAGGGCCACGGTTCAGTATTTACTGGGTCTATGCGATCATTTTTGCCGTATTGATCGGGCTCCAGTTATATGGACCCCTTTCTCCCAGTACCACAGAGATTGATCAGCAGACTTTTGAAGCCATCCTGACCAAAGGAGATATACAGGAGTATAAAGTTATCAGCAACCGCAGCCTGGTAAGAATCAGCATTAAAACAGACAGCCTCAAAAAATATGAGTCTATCCTGAAGAATAAAGGCTTTACGGGCAAAACGCCGAAAGAAGGACCACATATGTTTCTCAAAATTGTATCCGGGGACTCTTTCCAGGATGACATGCGGAAATTCTATAATGATCACCCTGCGGTGGCCAATGTTGGAAAAGCCGGTACTGAGAAAGACTGGTTTGGCGGTATCCTTCAATTTATTCTCCCGGTATTACTATTTGTAGGTATCTGGATCCTGCTGATGCGTAAAATGGGTGGCGGTGCCGGCAGCGGGGGAGGCCCGGGTGGCATCTTCAGTATTGGTAAATCAAAAGCCACTTTATTTGATAAAGGCACTAAAGTAAATATCACGTTTGCGGATGTGGCCGGACTGGATGAAGCCAAAGTGGAAGTGATGGAGATCGTGGACTTCCTGAAGAATCCTAAAAAATACACCAACCTCGGTGGAAAGATACCAAAAGGTGCATTACTGATCGGACCTCCGGGTACAGGTAAAACCCTGCTGGCAAAAGCCGTGGCGGGGGAAGCTCAAGTGCCATTCTTCAGTCTCAGTGGTTCCGACTTCGTGGAAATGTTTGTTGGGGTAGGGGCATCCCGTGTGCGTGACCTGTTCAAACAGGCCCGTGAAAAAGCACCTTGTATCATCTTTATTGATGAGATCGATGCGATTGGTCGTGCCCGGGGTAAGAATGTGATGATGAGTAATGATGAACGGGAAAGTACCCTGAATCAGATGCTGGTGGAAATGGATGGATTTGGTACCGACGTGGGTATTATCGTTCTCGCGGCCACCAACCGTCCGGATGTACTCGACTCTGCCCTGCTTCGTCCGGGTCGTTTCGACAGACAGATCTCCATTGATAAACCGGACCTGAAAGGTCGTGAGGATATTTTCAAAGTACACCTGAAACCAATCAAGATATCTAAGAAGCTGGATATTCATAAACTGGCTGAACAGACACCTGGCTTTGCAGGTGCGGATATCGCTAACGTATGTAATGAAGCCGCTTTGATCGCAGCCCGTAAGAATAAAGAAGCCGTGGAAATGTCCGATTTCCAGGATGCAGTGGACAGGGTGATCGGTGGACTGGAGAAGAAGAATAAGATCATTTCTCCGGAAGAGAAAAAAATTATTGCTTACCATGAAGCGGGTCACGCGATCTGCGGCTGGTTCCTGGAACATGCTTATCCCTTACTGAAAGTGACGATCGTACCGAGAGGTACAGCGGCCCTTGGATATGCGCAGTATACTCCGAAAGAACAATACCTTTATAATACCGACCAACTGAGTGACCAGATCTGTATGACCCTTGGTGGCAGGGCCAGTGAAGAAATCTTCTTTGGTAAAATTTCCACCGGTGCGCAGAATGACCTCCAGCAGATCACCCGGATCGCTTATTCCATGGTGACGGTATATGGAATGAATGCAAAAGTGGGAAATGTGAGTTTCTATGACCCCCAGCAGGAGACAGCATTCACCAAACCGTATTCTGATGAAACAGCACGGATGATTGATGAAGAGGTAAGAAAGCTGATCGATGAAGCTTACGAAAAAACAAAGGACCTGCTGACCATGCGCAAAGGGGAAGTGGAAAAACTGGCCACGGCATTGCTGGACCGGGAAGTATTATTCCAGAGTGATGTGGAAGCCCTGATTGGCAAACGTCCTTACGAAGAAAAGAAATCACTTGGCGTGGATGATGATGTGGTGCCAGAACCGGTGCCAGACGAAACTGCCATCCCTGATCCGGCAAAACAGGATAATTATACAGCCGGTGAACAAGCCAACAAGGGTTGGGCACCTACTGTTTAAATTTGTTGTATGAACGTTTCTTCTTCAAAAGAAAACATACTGAAAAAAATCCGCAAGGCGTTGAGTCACTCAACGCCTTTGCCTTTTCCGCAAAGCGAAGGGAACAGCACGGTATACCAGCCCCTGCAACAGGAAGCGGAAGTTGAATTTGCTGAACAGTTTACCAAACTGCAGGGCAAGTTTATTTTCTGTATCAACCGGCAGGAACTGGCTTTTCAACTGGGCAGCCTGGTACGCAAACAGGACTGGCAGAAAGTGTATTGTGTGGAAGAGGTACTCATTGATTCCTTATCTCCCCAGATAGAGGACCGGCTGGTGAAGACCGACCTGTCCCATTGTGATGTGGCCATTACCAGTTGTGAATACCTGGTGGCCCGTACCGGTTCCATTGTACTGAGTACCTCTACCGCCAGCGGAAGAAGTACGAGTGTGTATGCACCTGTCCATATTTGTATCGCTTATACCAGTCAGGTGGTTTATGATCTGAAGGATGCATTACAGGCGGTGAAAGATAAATACGGCAATAATCTCCCTTCACTGATTACGTTTGCTTCAGGGCCAAGCCGTACCGCGGATATTGAGAAAACACTGGTAGTGGGGGTACATGGTCCGAAGGAAGTCTATTTATTCCTGGTTGAAGCATAAGTCAATACCCTTTTGTACTTTTAGGTATGACAAATCATACAGTCACCAACTTGTTTGTATATGGATCCCTGCGCAGCGGATTCCATAGCCATGCCTATGAGTATATCAGCCGCTTTTTTACTCTGGCGGGCGATGCAAAAGTGAAAGGTAAACTGGTGGATATGGGTGCTTACCCGGCAGGTGTTCCCACCGAAGAAGAAAAGTATATTACAGGTGAACTTTACCAGATTAAGAATATGCATGAGTTTTCCTGGGCCATGGGCCAGTTGGATGATTATGAAGGGGCGAATGCGGAAGCAGAAGAAGACCGTCTTTACCAGCGCTCGGTTACTGATGTGCATTGTAATGATATGACCCTGCAGGCATGGATCTACTGGTATCATGGGGATACCAGCGGGAGACCGGTGATTGAATCAGGCGATATGCTTCAGTATATACGGGATAAGCAATAATCTTTCTGCAGTTATCCCTCTAACACTATTAAGCAGTATAATACTGATACCTGTTCATGACGATTACCGCAACAAAAAAAATCTACTTCCTTTCCGACTTCCATCTCGGTGCCCCCGATCATGCCAGCAGCCTGGAACGGGAGCGGAAAATCGTGCAGTTCCTGGATGAGATCAAAGACCAGGCGGCTGAAATCTTTTTCGTGGGTGATATGTTTGATTTCTGGTACGAATACCGGACCGTGGTGCCTAAAGGGTTTGTTCGCCTGCTGGGAAAGATAGGCGAGTTATCCGATGCCGGCATCCCCATGCATTTTTTCGTGGGCAACCATGATATGTGGATGAAGAATTATTTCCAGCAGGAATTCAATATGCCGGTTTATTATGCACCCGTGGAATTTGAGCGGAACGGCAAGAAGATCCTGGTAGGTCATGGCGACGGGCTCGGTCCCGGGGATCATGGCTACAAACGGCTCAAGAAAGTATTCCGTAACCCTGTAAGCCAGTTTCTTTTTGGGATATTCCCCCCGATGCTGGGTATGGGCCTGGCTAATTATATGAGCCGTCGCAGCCGGGCACAGACAGGGGCTACTGAAGAAGTGTTCCTGGGGGAAGACAAAGAATGGCTGGTGATCTACTGTAAGGAAATTCTGCAGCAAAAAAAGATGAATTTTTTTGTCTTCGGGCATAGACACTTACCGATTGATTTTCGTCTGAATGAAAGCAGCCGGTATATCAACCTGGGTGACTGGATCCGTTATTTTACTTATGCGGTGTTTGACGGACAGGACATGGAACTGAAATCATATACAGGGATGGATCAAAAAATTATCCGGAAAGGATGAAGAAACGATATAAGCTGATACTGATTTTTTGTTGCATTGCTTTACAGGGTATTGCTCAGACGGACACCACATTCCGCCTGCTCAAAATACTGCAAGGGGATATCGTTCATTTTACGATCGACAACCTGGATAATATCTATGTACTCAACAGCCAGAACCAGGTAAAAAAATACAATATGAACGGGGACTCGGTGGCTATTTTTAATGATATCCGTAAATACGGAAGGGCCAGCCTGATCGACGTGTCAAATCCACTCAAAGTATTGCTTTATTACCGCGACTTCGCTACCGTGGTTATGCTCGACCGTTTCCTGAATCCGGTGAATACAGTGGATCTGCGTAAGGAAAATATATTCCAGGCCAGGGCCATTGCGCAGTCTTACGATAATAAAATATGGGTCTATGATGAAGTCGAGAATAAACTGAAGAAAATCGGTGAAGATGGAAAACTGATACAGGAAACACCCGATTTCCGGTTATTGCTCGATCAGATGGTCAACCCGGTGAAGATCTCCGATGAAAACCAGTATGTCTATCTCTACGATTCCACCAAAGGCGTGTATGTATTTGATTATTTTGGTTCACTGAAAAATGTGATCCAGATCCGCCAGTGGAAGAACTTTAAAGTAGCCGGAAATTATATCTTCGGATCAGTGAGTGACACCCTGTACCGTTACGAAATCAGCAGTTTCCTGTATGATGAGTGGAAACTTCCGGCCGAAATCAGGACGGCTACCATCTTTAATTTCAGCAACAGCCGTTTATACGCGTTGCGTCCGCAGGAAGATGGAAAATCAGCGGTGATTTCAGTTTATACCCTGCGTCGCTGATACATATCCCGCTGATTCAATAATTTCGCCTTTTTAATTTTCTGTCATGAATGATTTCCTGAACGAAATATGGTGGGGTAATCCTGTCCGCAGTTACCTGGTAGTAGCCTTAGTCATCCTGTTTGTATGGATGTTCCGTTCCGTTATTTCCCGTTATTTCGCGGGTTTATTATTTGGTATCGTGCACCGCATCTGGAAAAATGTGGACAAACCGGCTTTCACCAGCCTGGTGATCAAACCCATGGGTTTTTTCCTGCTGATCCTGGTGTCCATCGCCGCCCTGTATAAACTGAATTTCCCGGAAGAGATCAATGAATCCATTTATAAGTATAGTATAAAGGAGATTTTACAAAGCCTGGGCACGATCATTCTTATTGTCTCGCTTTTTAAATTACTGTTGCGGCTGATTGATTTTATCGCCCTGATTTTAGAGAAAAAAGCCGATCTCACGCCGGATCAGTCCGATAACCAACTGATTGTTTTCTTCAAGGATTTTTTTAAAGTAATCATGGTCATCATCGGCATCATGCTGGTGCTGCGTTATGCCTTCGGACTGGATGTGGGAGGCCTGCTTACCGGTCTGAGTATCGTGGGTGCGGCTATCGCCCTGGCCCTTCGGGAAAGCCTGGAAAACCTGATCGCCTCCTTTATCATTTTCTTTGATAAACCATTTGTTATGGGCGACCTGGTAAAAGTAAACGCGGTGACAGGTACCGTGGAACGGATCGGATTGCGGAGTACCCGTATCCGAACAGAACAAAAAACCTATGTTACAGTTCCCAATAAACAAATGGTGGATTCCGTACTCGATAATCTGTCTCTGCGTACCCAGCGCCGGGGTGACCTCAAACTGGAGATCGGGCTACAAACCCCACCAGCCACCATTGAAATGCTATTGGAAGGAATCCGGAAAATCGTGGATAGAAAAGAGATTGAGGAGTTTAATGTGAACTTCTCTGAGATCACGAATCAGGCCATCATTATTGTAGCTGATTATTATACCGCCCCTATAGGGATAAAAGAGTTTTTTGCCATCCGGCAGGAGATCAACCTGTCCGCATTGAAATTGCTGGAAGAATTGAAGATTGAGATTGCCGGGGCGAGCACGGACGTGAAGATAGTCGGGAGTAAGGAGTCGGGAGTCGGGAGTAAGTAATGCCCGTTGTCACCCTGAGCCTGCCGAAGGGTGAGGAAGTAAATGTTCAATTGACTAGTTCATGCTTCGGCAGGCTCAGCATGACAACAACATTCCTTGTCGCCCGAAGTGCCCGTTGTCACCCTGAGCGTGTCGAAGGGTGATGAAGTAAAACAGCAAGAAATAAAGAATAAGGAATAAGGAATGAGAAAGTGGGTGTACTAAGTAAGATTGTCATCCCGGAGTTTACCCTGAGTTTATTGAAGGGCAGCGAGAGATAAGAGTGTTACGCTTTAAGCTGAAGATTTACAGTGAAAATAAAATCGGTATGGTATATTTTATAAAGTATATTATTTTTTTTGCAATTTATTTTTCTGGTAATTCAATTCCTGATCGGTTTGAGTATAGGAGTGAGAGACGGTTTGAGTCGTTGGAATTGAGAGATGAAAATACTTTTAAGTACGTTTTCAGAAACGAGTTTCTTAGAGACACGATTTCTGGAGTTTATAAAATAATTGGCGATTCAATAATACTAACAAGTATTAATCGATCTGAGGATTATGTTGTAACTGAGGCGGAGAAGGGTGATGGGAAAATATATTTACTTGATTTCAAGAATTACAAGAACGAATCATTTCATTATGATTTGTTCCTATGTAATACAGTTGGAGAGGAGACAAGAGTTAGAAGCCAATGGAATTTCTCGGAGGTTAAGAAGAAAAATATTAAATCGTTTTACATAATTGAAACAAAAGGAGTGAAATCCCCTGTTTACTTTCTAACCAAAAAAAGAGTAAATATTTACAAAATTAAGTGGAGTGGTAAGCGTGTATTTCAGAACGAAACTTGGTTTTATGATTGTGAAAACGGGAGTATAGTACCCAAGGGGTATAACAAAGAGTCACAAAAATATTCTTTGAAGAAGGTTAGTTCGTGAATATTACAACATAATTATAATTTAAGATTTTTTGATTAGTGCTGATGTTGATATTGCTCCTTTTAAATAAAAAGCAGAAAGGAGATTTCGTAAAACGAGTATCAAAACGTTGCTTTTGATTAAACCCTCTCAGAAGAGGCTGTTCACTCCCGACTCCTGACTACCGACTCCCGACTATCTCGGCCAGCTCCTTATCAAACAACCCATACTTCCCATATTCCACTACCCGGCCCAGCTCCTTCCCGTTTTTCATCACAATAATAGTAGGTACATTTTTTACATTCAGGGTTTCTGTCAGGTTACCAAGGGTGGTCTTGTTGCGGTCCACCCCTATCAGGGTGATATTTTTTTCAGGGAATCCGGCTGCATCTGTGGTGGCATAGAGCTTTGGAATCACAAAATGCGAGTCTTCGCACCAGGTGCCAATGAATACCAGTAAGCGGACAGAGTCTTTGTGTTTCCCCAGTTCTTCTTTTGCATCTGTTCGTACGGTAAATCCTTTCAGGTTTTCTGCATACCATTTCGAGGAAGTATCAGACAGCAACACCTGCCGGGAAATGATCCCCTTCAGGCTTTTTTCATGGGGACGTTCCACCAGTACTTCATATTGGTTTTGGGCAATAGCAGATATGCTGAATATCAGGGCAAGGATAAATAAAAGTTTTTTCATCAGTTGCGGGTTTAATGATCGACCGGTTACTACCCCATAGAGTTAGTAGGATAAAAATCCGGTATGCAAATTTACTGGCAGCCGGTCAAATGATGAAGCGGGAATCGTTAAAGTTGCAGGTAGGTTACAAATTTGCCTTTAATTCCAGTAAAAAACCTTTGAGCTTTTGTAAGGACTGGATGACGGCAAATTTTTCTTCTGCTTTTTTATTTTTCTTCAGGTAATCCTTGGCGCCTTCAATGGTGAATTTGCGCCGGCGCAGCAGGTCATAGATCATCAGCAGGTTCTTGATATCCACCGGACGGAAAAAGCGGTCGCCCTTGCGGTTTTTGCGGGGCTGCAGGATATCAAACTCGGTTTCCCAGTAACGGATCAGGGACTGGTTTTCCCGGAACATCGTGGCTACTTCACCGATGGAATAATATTGCTTTTTAAACAGCACTTCGTCTTCAGGTACCTGTACCAGGTCGGCCTGAAGGGCTGAATCTTTTAAAGAACGGCGACCCCGTTTGCCCGCAACCGTTGTTCTTTTTGCAACGGCTCTTTGTACCGGCACCGGTGCTTCTTCCAAGACTGTCAATACTTCTTCGGGCTCCATGTACATGGGTTCAATCACGGGTTCAGGCTCAGGATCCGGTGCAATGACCGAAACAGGGGAAGGCGTTGCTGCTTTCTTTTGCACCGGATGCTTTACTGGTTTTTGTACCGGTTCATCAAAGCCACCAAAGTCCAGGCTGATTTGTGAAAGAGATTTTGCCATACGTAATGCTGTAAAAGTAACGAACTATGCGGGCCCTTTCGGGTCCTTACTGCCGGTGTGGAAAAATGAAGGCTGGGGGACTTCCCTTAGTCAAAACTCTGGTTGCTGGCGGCTGCTTTTTTGAGGAGCAGGTCAAACTGTTCGGGGCTCAGGTCATTATAGAAAAAGTAGATGGGATCGATTTTGTTGCCGTTTTTATGCACTTCATAATGACAGTGCGGACCGGTGGATTTGCCGGTGCTGCCTACCCAGCCGATCACTTCCCCCCGCTTAACGGCTTGTCCGTTCCTGGATTTTACCCGTACCATATGCCCATAGAGGGTCTGATATCCATATCCATGATTAATGATCACGTGGTTGCCATAGCCATTACCGGAATTACCGGCTGTACTTACGGTGCCATCTGCAGTTGCATAAATAGGGGTACCGGTGGGGGCTGAAAAGTCGAGACCCGCATGAAACTTGGTGGTTTTATACACCGGGTCGATCCGGTAGCCAAATCCGGAAGCCACCCGGTTCAGGTCCTTATTGCTCACCGGCTGGATGGCCGGCGTGCGGGCAAGGAGATTGGCTTTGTTTTTAACCAGTTCATCCACTTCGTCGTAGGATTTTTTCTGGGAACTGATGCGGCTGACCAGGTTATTCAGGGTATTATTGATCGAAGCGACCAGTTGGTGATCCCTTAATTTCTCAATTTTCGCAATTTCGAGTTTGATTTCCAGCTCTTTAGCACGGGCACTATCGGGGATCGGGTTGGCTTCAAAAATAGCCCGGTACACATCATTATCCCTTTTTTCCAGCTCTTTCATCTGGTTTTGGACTGATTCCAGTTCGTCCAGGAGCTCGTAATAGTTGTCTTTCAGGTTCTTATTCTGCTGTTGTAAAATGCGCTCTTTTGGAGAGCCTACAAACTGGAAAGCGAGATAGGAGATCAGGCCGGCTGTAACCAGGGCTGCTGCCACGAAACCAAAGACGCGAAGCAGTTTTACACGTAGTGGCGTCTCCAGTTTTTCGTACCGGAGTGTGTTGGTATTATAGTAATAT
Organism: uncultured Chitinophaga sp.; assembly: GCA_964650455.1. Taxonomy (GTDB): domain Bacteria; phylum Bacteroidota; class Bacteroidia; order Chitinophagales; family Chitinophagaceae; genus JJ008. The sequence continues at coordinate 13,228 of CAZYTV010000006.1, forward strand.
TTGATTTTCTTCATGGAGGCGGCCTTATAAATGGGTAGAACACAGAATGCCACCCGAATATTTTACCTTTGTTCCCTTTATTCGAAGGTGAACAAATATAGCCTGTTATAAGGCAAAAATCAACCCAATTACAGCAGTTATATGATGACCAGCGCAGATATACGTAAGGCTTTTCTGGACTTTTTCCGTTCCAAAGGGCATGAAATTGTCCCTTCAGCCCCTATTGTGGTGAAAAACGACCCGACCCTGATGTTTACTAACGCGGGGATGAACCAGTTTAAAGATTACTTCCTGGGAAATAAGCCTGCTCCCTATAAGCGTGCCGCTGATACCCAGAAATGCCTGCGGGTGAGTGGTAAGCACAATGACCTGGAAGAAGTGGGTGTGGACACCTATCACCATACCATGTTTGAAATGCTGGGTAACTGGAGTTTCGGGGATTATTTTAAGGATGAAGCCATTGAATGGAGCTGGGAATTACTGACTGAAGTCTATAAAATTGATAAAAGCCGGTTATATGCCTCCGTTTTTGAAGGTGATGAAAAGGAAAAACTGCCTGCGTCAAAAATTGCTCTGGATAAATGGAAAGCGCTGCTGCCGGACCCTTTTAACCAGATCGTTTTCGGCAATAAGAAAGATAATTTCTGGGAGATGGGCGATACAGGACCCTGTGGTCCCTGCAGTGAAATCCATGTGGATCTGCGTTCGGATGAGGAAAGGGCTAAAGTACCCGGACATATGCTGGTGAACAAAGACCATCCGCAGGTGATCGAGATCTGGAACAATGTATTCATGCAGTTTAACCGCAAGAAAGACGGCAGCCTGGAACCCCTGCCTGCCACTCATGTGGATACCGGGATGGGACTGGAGCGGCTGGTGCGGGTATTACAGGGAAAGACATCGAATTATGATACGGATATTTTCAGCGGTACGATTGAATCCACTGAAAAAATCACTGGTAAGCAATATGACCGTGGTGACAGCAAACAAGCGGTGGCATTCCGGGTGATCGCCGATCATATCCGGGCAATCAGTTTTACAATTGCCGACGGACAGTTGCCGTCTAATACCGGAGCGGGCTATGTGATCAGACGGATCCTGCGCCGGGCCGTACGATATTATTATTCCTACCTGGATTATAAACAACCCCTGCTGGCGCAACTGGTGCCGGTGCTGGCAAAGCAGTTTGAAACCGTTTTCCCCGAACTGCAGCAGCAGGTTGACTTTGTCAGCAAAGTGGTAAAAGAGGAAGAAGAAGCCTTTCTGCGGACATTAGAGAAAGGACTGAAAAGAGTGGATGACCTGATCGCCCAGGGAAGTATTTCAGGCAAGGATTCTTTTGAATTATATGATACCTATGGTTTCCCGCTTGATCTGACGCAGTTGATTGCAGCCGAGAATAAACTGAAAGTGGATGAGGAAGGGTTTAAAGCCGAGATGCAGCAGCAGAAAGACCGCAGCCGTGCCGCCACTACCGTGGACGCCGGCGACTGGATCGAACTGAAAGCAGGAGCCAACCAGTTTACCGGTTATGACTCACTGGAAACTGTAACCGAAATTTTAAAATACCGTAAAGTAAAGGCCAAAGGAAAGGAAGGATACCAACTGGTGCTGGAACAAACACCTTTTTATGCCGAAAGCGGGGGACAGGTAGGAGATAAGGGATGGTTAACGATCGGAGGAACGGAAGTGGCGGTGGCGGATACAAAGAAAGACAATGACCTGATCATTCATTTTACTGAAACGCTACCCGGTGAAGTAGCCGGTAAAGTAACGGCTAAAGTGGATGCGGTTAAACGCAAAGAAACCACCCTGCATCACTCAGCCACCCACTTATTGCACGCATCCCTGCGCCAGGTGTTGGGAAATCATGTGGCCCAGAAAGGATCATTGGTGAATGAGGAACGATTACGTTTTGACTTCTCACATTTTGCCAAAGTCACTGAGGAGGAAATGGCCCGGATCGAAACTATTGTCAATGAAAAGATCAGGGAGAATATACCAGTGGTCATAAAATCATTGCCCAAAGAAGAAGCACTGAAACTCGGTGCTATGGCTTTATTTGGCGAAAAATACGGCGATGTGGTACGGGTGGTGATTATGGATCCCGACTATTCGGTGGAGTTATGCGGGGGTACTCATGTGGGCGCTACGGGCGAACTCGGGCTCTTCAAATTCACCGGGGAATCAGCCGTGGCTGCGGGAGTACGCCGGGTGGAAGCTGTTTGTGGTAAGCAGGCGGAGTTGTTTGTCAATGAACAACTGCAACTGATCAGCAGTATGAAAGAGGCATTGAAAAATCCCAAAGACCTGCAAAAAGCAGTGGAAAGCCTGCAGGCAGAAAATACGGAACTCAAAAAACATGCAGAAGCCATGGAAGCCCGGCAACTGGTAGGCATCCGCAATGAGCTCCTGCAAAAAGATGAGATCATCAACCGAGTGAATTTTGTCGGGGATATTGTAGAGGTCAGTAATGCGGATGCGTTGAAAAAATTATGCTTTGACCTGAAGAATCACCTGCGGGATCATGTAGCCGTACTATGTACCAATATCGGCGGTAAGCCGTTTGTTGCCGTGGGTATTTCAGATACCGTGGTGGTAGCGAAAAATCTCGATGCGGGAAAGATTATCAAGGAAATCGTGGCACCCCTGATCAAAGGTGGCGGCGGCGGGCAAAAGACACTGGCCACTGCCGGCGGACAACAGGCCGATAAACTGAATGAAGTGATAGAGGCCGTCAAGAAACTGTTGTAGCCTCAGCGGTAAAACCCGAAATCGTCGTCCTCTTTGTATTTCTGTTGCTCTTTTTCCAGATCCCTGTTCTCTTTATAAATCCGGAGACCCCAGAATATTACAACCAGGCAAACGCAGATGATGGAGATAGAAACAAAGTAATGCATGGGAATCCTCACTTAGATGAAGGTGTAAAATTCAGTAATTCTACAGATCTCACAATACCATTTTCAGGTTAGTAAAACTACTCTTCGTTTGTGTATGCACGTTATCATTGAAACAGAACGGTTGCTGCTCCGCTTATTTGAGCCGGGCGAGGGGCACCTCATCTTTACGTTGAATGAAGACCCCGAAGTCACGCTTTATACAGGTGATCCGGTGCGGGACCTGGACCATGCCAATGAAGTGCTGGAAAAGGTGATCCTGCCCCAGTATGCCTTGTATAATCACGGGCGATGGGCAGTACATGCCAAACCTGACCTGGCTTTTATCGGCTGGTGCGGTTTGAAATGCCGTCCGGAGCGGGGCGAAATCGATCTTGGATACCGGTTTATTAAAACAGCCTGGGGAAAGGGCTATGCCACAGAAGCCGCATTTGCTTCAATAAAATATGGCTTTGAAAAACTGGGGCTTCGGAGGATAGTGGGTCGTGCCATGCCCGGTAACCTGGCTTCTTTAAAAGTATTGGAGAAATGCGGGATGAAGTATATCGGGGAGGAAATGGTGGATGGGCATCCGGCTAAGACATATGAAGTTAGTAGGTTGACAAGTTGAGCGGGTTGAAAAGTTGATAGGTTAACCAGTTGACAAGGGGGCGCTGTGCCGGATCAACTTGTTTAATTTATTAATAATCAACAAGCTGCTCTTGCCTTTTCAACCTGTTAACTGGTTAACCTGTCAACCAAAAGTTAACATTTCCGAAACATTTCGTATTTCGGAAAATCTCTTTATATTTGATCTACGAAGCTTAACGTAGATAAATAATAAAAACAAATTTTATGCGTATGAACCGGATAAAAATGTTGATGACATCCCTGGCAATAGCCCTTCTATCACCGGCCCTACTTATGGCCCAGCCAGAAGAGAAAGTGAAAGAGAAATCAAAAGAGAAAAAAGAAGTACAGCAGATCATTATTACCCGCAAGGGCGATAAGAAGGACAAACTGGTGGTGGAGATCAACAATGACAAGATCACCATTAACGGAAAGCCCCTTGAGGATTATAAAGAAGGGGAAATAAAAGTGATGACCAATAACCTGAAGGATATGGAATCCCTGACCTTCAGTAACGGTGCCGGTAATGCATTTGCCTGGACACCGAAAGGGAATAAGAGCCTGTTTACTACGGTTGATGATAACCGGGCCATGTTGGGTGTGAGTACAGAAAAGGATGAAAAAGGTGTGAAGGTCAATAATGTCACTGAGAAAAGTGCTGCGGAGAAGATCGGTTTGAAAGAAGGAGATGTGATCACCAAAATCGGCGATACCAAAATTGAAGATCCCGATGATCTGACAAAAGCGATCACCAGTCATAAACCCGGTGATAAAGTAAGCGTAACCTGGCTGCGGGATAATAAAGAACAGAAAGCCACAGCCGAACTCGGCAAATGGAAAGGCATGACCGGTTTTGGTACTGTCAGCCCTATGGAAGGGTTTAAAATGGAGAATTTAAACAGAGATTTACAGTCATATATGCCGCAGTTACGTGAAATGCAGCGCCATAAAACACTTGAAGCACCTTTTGCCCAGGGATGGAACTGGTCGGGCAATGGTCCCAAACTGGGCTTGTCCGTACAGGATACAGATGATGGAAAAGGGGTGAAAGTGATTGAAGTGGATGAGGAAAGTAATGCAGCCAAAGCCGGTTTAAAAGAAGAAGATATAATCACCGAGATCGATGGTAAAGCGGTGAACAGTACCGATGAAACCGTGAAGATCATCAAAGAGAGCAAGGACAAAACCTCGATTATGGTGAAACTGCAACGAGGAGGAAAGACTCAGAATATTGAAGTCAAAATGCCAAGAAAAATAAAAACGGCCGACCTGTAAAGGTATCTTTCTGCAGGAGCTTTGAGCAGAGGCTGCTAATAGCGTATGTCACCCTGAGTGTACCGAAGGGGGCATACGCCATTAGCAGCTTCTCTTTTTTACGTCGCTGTACTGGCCCAAATGGGCTATTTTTGCCCTTCTTAAAATGGAAAACAGCGGTACATACGAGATAGTGGTGGGACTGGAAGTGCATGCCCAGTTGCTCACCCAGAGCAAGTTATTCTGTGGTGACCCCATCGCTTATGGTGCTGAACCGAATACACAGGTCAGCCCGATCACCCTGGGTCATCCCGGCACTTTACCGAAGATGAACCGCCGGGCGATCGAACATGCCATTAAAATGGGACTGGCCTGTCATTGTGAAATTGAGAAACACAATTATTTTGCCCGTAAGAATTATTTCTATCCCGACCTGCCCAAGGGCTACCAGGTCTCCCAGCATACCACCCCGATCTGTAAGAACGGGTATGTAAAAATTAAAACAGCAGATGGGGAGAAGCAGATCCGTCTCAACCGGATCCATATGGAAGAAGATGCCGGGAAAAGTCTGCATGATATAGATAAGAACAATACCTGTATTGATTATAACCGGGCTGGTACGCCATTGGTGGAAATAGTAACTGAACCCGATATCCGCAGTAGCGATGAAGCGTTTGCTTATCTCACCGAAGTGCGTAAACTTGTCCGTTACCTGGATGTATGTGATGGCAATATGGAAGAAGGAAGTCTGCGCTGTGATGCTAATATCTCTGTCCGTAAAAAGGGCGATCCGAAACTGGGCACCCGTGTGGAAGTAAAGAACCTTAACTCGATCCGCAATGTAAAAAGGGCGATTGATGTGGAAGCGGCCCGGCTGATCAATTTACTGGAGAACGGAGAGGAGATCCGTCAGCAAACCCGGAGTTTTGATGCCAATAACGGGACTACATTTTCTATCCGGGATAAAGAGGACGCGGATGATTACCGCTATTTCGCGGATCCGGACCTGACGCCTTTTCATCTGGAGGATTCATTTATTGAACAAGTCAGGGCGTCTATTCCTGTTTTGCAGGAAGAGCGAATAAAAAAATATACCGCTTTACAACTGACCGAATATGATGCCACGGTACTGACGGAAGATAAACCGCTGGCGGATTATTTTGAAACAGTGATCAGTTTCACTCCGAACAGTAAAGCCGCAGCCAACTGGATGCTGGGCCCGGTAAAAACATGGTTGAATGAGCATAACCAGGAAATAACCGGTTTTCCCATAGCAGCGGCTCAGTTGGCTAAACTCATTCAACTCGTGGATGACGGCAAACTCAGTTTTTCCATGGCCTCTTCCCGTTTATTTGCTGAGTTACTGAAAGCTCCGGATAAAGATCCTGAAGGGATCGCGACGGAGAATAATCTGCTGCAGCAATCGGATGCATCCGCTTTGGTTCCGGTAGTGGATGCGGTCCTGGAGAAACTAGCCGCCAAAGTGGCGGAGTATAAGAAAGGGAAGAAAGGATTATTATCTCTTTTTGTCGGGGAAGTGATGAAGCAGACCAGGGGGAAAGCTGATCCCAAACTGACGAATGAACTATTGCTTGAACGTTTAAATTCAAAATAATGCGAATTGTAGTTGTTGTGATTGCCGCCATCAGCCTGTTGTCTTCCTGTAAAGGGAAAAAAGCCAGCAGCCAGTTTGAAGTAAAGGGAACGATCACGAATAATACCGCCCGGGTGATCTACCTGGAAGAAGTGCCGATGGTAACGATGAAAGGGGTGATCGTGGATTCTGCTGAACTGGGCAAAGATGGAAAATACAAGCTGAAAGCCCCGCTTACAGAAGCCCGGGTATATAATCTCCGCCTGGACCAGAACCAGTATCCCATAGCAGCTATTATAAATGATGCGGCTTCAGTGAATCTCGATGCCACCTTCAGTAAGGAAAACAGCCAGTTTGTGGAATCTTATGAAGTGAAAGGTTCACCGGTGAGCGTGCAACTGAAGGAGTTCATGACCGGGTTTAATACTCGGCTGCAGACTATTTTCCCGCTGGCCCGCCGGGCAGACAGCCTTCGTCAGCAAAATGCTCCGGATAGTTTGTTTGCGCCGCTGAATGCAGAAGGCATGCGTATTTCCGGTGACCTTAAAAATTATACATCAACTGCCATCAAGGAAAGCAAGAACCCGGCTTTGTCCATGATCATCCTTGGTTATTATCAGAGTACGGCCAATAATGATGGCTTTGGACTTCAGCCCATCACCAATGAAGAAGTGACCGGGATTGTAAATGAACTATCGGTTGCTTTTCCCAAACATGAAGGAGTGATCAGTATTAAGAAACTGCTGGAAAAGAAAGACGAAACCGGCCCCAACCTGATTGGGATGAGTGCACCGGAGATCAGTCTGCCTGATCCTTCCGGCAATACCATCAAGCTTAGTTCATTCCTGGGCAAGTACGTGCTGGTGGATTTCTGGGCCAGTTGGTGCGGTCCCTGCCGGATGGAAAACCCCAATGTGGTGAATGCCTATAACAAGTACAAAAATAAAAACTTCACGATCCTGGGTGTGTCGCTGGACAGGCCGGGTAAAAAAGAAGCTTGGGTAAAAGCCATTATGGATGATAAGCTGACCTGGCCCCAGGTAAGTGATCTCTCTTTCTGGAGCAGTCCCGTGGTGGCCCTCTATGGCTTTAACGGAATCCCCTTTAATGTGCTGGTGGATCCCCAGGGCAAGATCATTGCCCAGTCACTCCGTGGTGCGGCCCTCGAAGCCAAACTCGCTGAATTACTGAAATAACCGTTTATCCCATCCGGTTTTTTCACCGGCACAGATTTAGTAAATTTATCAATGCGGTTTTTCGGGCTGAAACCAGCCATCACCCTCTTATTGCTGTTTGGTTTTTTTTCTGCTTCCGGCGGACAGTTTGCCGGAGGGCATATCAGCTATCGGTTTATCAGCCGTTTCGGCAATGAGTATGTATATGAACTAACGCTGAAGTTGTACCGGGATTGTTTCAGTGAAGCCGATCTCGATGACCCGGTGATCCGGATGATCAATTCCACTGATCTGACCCGCAATACCCATGTGCAGATCTACCGTGAGTATATCATGACGAATCCGGTGATCCGGGTGCTGCCCTATTCCTCGAAGACTTATTGCTCGATTAATGACCCGGCTTTATGTATCGAAGAAAGGACCTATACCCAGCAGGTAGGTTTGCCGTATAGTCCGGAGGGGTTTACTTTTTATTATACGAATTGCTGCCGCAACGGACTCAGTAATTTGCAAAGTGATGCAGGGAATGGGGGAGTGGAGATCGTGAACAGCATTCCCGTTGGCGGGCAGGCATTAACTTATGTTACCTATATCCCGTCTCATGACAGCCTGGAAATAAACAGCAGTCCGGTCAGTCTGAATGACTCAGTGATCTATGCCTGCAAAGGGAAACCATTGCACTATAAATTCCGGTTTACGGATCCGGATGGGGATTCGATAGTGGTCCGGCCGGCACCCTCCCTGATGAAGGTCAATGCAGCCACCACTAATTTCTTTCCGATCTTTTTCAGAACCGGATTTACCGTTGCGAATCAGGCCGGTGGTGCACCGCCATTGACGTTGAATGAACAGGGAGAGCTGAGCGGCACTCCTGATGGTATTGGGGCTTTTGCCCTGGGCATGCTGATGGAGGAATACCGGAATGGAAAATTAATTAATACCAGCCGGAAGGATTATCAGGTCAATGTATATGATTGCGAAATACGCAAGCCGGAAGCGATCATCAACTGTAAGGATAATATTGCCGGCTTCCTGCATACCAATAATGCGGTGAATAGTTATCACTGGGATTTCGGGGTGGCTTCAATAGTAAATGATACATCCGTCATTCAGCATCCGATTTATTTATATCCGCAGCCAGGTACTTTCCAGGTCCGGTTAAAAGTGACCAATCCGGCCGGATGTTCCGATTCGGTATTTAGTACGGCAAAAATTTATCCCGGTGGATTGCAGGTGAATTTTGACTGGACGGGTCAGGCCTGTCGTGATCAGCCGCTGCAGTTGAACGACAGAACAGTTTCGGTAGCGGGTTCGGTTCCTTTTTCCTGGACCTGGAGGGAGTTGCATAACAACCGGGTGATCGGAACAGGCCCATCTATCACCTATACTCATCCGGTTTCAGGTACGATGCCATATCCATTGGCACTAAGGCTAAAGGTGGAGTCGGACCTGGGTTGTGAAGACTCGCTTTCTAAAGATATTCTCATTTATGAATCGGTAAAAGCAGATGCGGGGCCGGATCGTATTCTTCCTTTTGGTCAGGCGTACCCAATGCAGGGCAACAGCAGTACCGGTCCTAATCTTCTATATAGCTGGACACCGGCCACCGGACTGGATAATCCCTTAATCATGCTTCCTACCGTATCGGGTGATCAGAATATGGAATATATTTTAACCGTAGCCAACGAAGTGGGTTGTTCGGATAAGGACACCGTGCTGATCCGGTTTATGAAAGGGCCGGCGGTATATGTGGCTTCTGCATTTACTCCCAATGGAGATGGATTGAATGATGTGCTTTCCTTTTCACCGGTGGGTGTGGAACAAATCCGCTTTGAAATTTTTAACCGCTGGGGGCAACGGATTTTTCTATCAACAGATCCTGCGAAGGGTTGGGATGGAAGGGTGAAAGGAATGTTGCAGGATACCGGTGTGTTTATATGGTCGGCCAAAGGGAAAGGGTACAATGGGTTGCCGTTGGTAAGTAGTGGAACGGTGACGCTGATCAGGTAGAAGGTGTCAGGTGTCGGGTGTCAGGTGTCGGGATACTCCTTAGAAGGTTCAATCAAAAATAACGTGCTGATACTTGTTTTACGGAATCTCTTTCGTACTTCGTACTTCTGACTTCGTACTTTAATCTGGTGTCAGGTGTCAGGTGTCGGGGTCTTACTTAGAAGGGTTAATCAAAAAAAACGTGCTGATACTTGTTTTACGGAATCTCCTTCGTACTTCTGACTTCGTACTTTTCAAATACAAGGTTCCTCACTTCGTTCGGAATGACAACAAGTAGGTGGAGAAAAAAGGAGATACAAGATTTCTCGCTGCGCTCGAAATCTGAGAAAAAGGTGTCGGATGTGAGATGTCAGCTGTCAGGAAACAGCCCCTCCTGAGAGAAAGTTGTCAGATGTCAGTTGTCGGATGTCAGGAAACAGCCCTTCCTTAGAAAGTTTATCTCAATACGTGTATATCTGTGCAATCCGTGGCCCTGTATTTTTCGTGCATTTTAGTGCTTTTCGTGGCCAACCTTTTTGCCACAGGCAAATCCTTGGTCCCCTTTGCCGTAAGCAAAAAAAAGCGGCCCCGATTTACGGGGCCGCTTTCATTATGGTGATCCGGTTATTAGTAACCAGGATTCTGATCATAGTTGGTGTTCTGCTGAATTTCAGACAGAGGCACCGGCCACAGAAAGCGGAAGTTGGAGTAAGCCAGGGCAGGTACGGAGCGGGTGAATGTAGCACCGGCACAGTTAAACATAGCGGCAGTAGCACCACCAGAACCTACTTTGGAAGGAATACCACCACCAGGAATCGGCGCGAATGTGGCGTCGTTGGACAGACGGGAAATATCACCCCATCTTTTACCTTCTGCGAGTAATTCAACTCTTCTTTCAAACAGGATAGCAGCGATCAATGCATTCTTGTCAGCAAAGCTGGCAGGAGTAAACTGGTCAACCACATTGGTTACTGCGCGGTTTCTGATCGCATTCAGTAAAGCAACCCCTCTTGCAGATACGGTGGTACCGGCCGCATTTCTGGCTTCAGCTTCGGCCAGCATCAGTATGACTTCTGCATAACGGATGATGGGATTCGGATCAGAAGAGTTAGCATAGTCGCGGTACTTAACAGTGTAAACCGCGGCTACAGCCGGGGGAGGAATGGCGGTAGAACCCGTAGCATTTGTTCTGTAAAGTAAAGTTCTTCTTAAATCATTACAAAGCCATGCGGGATCACTCCAGATAACCGGGCTAACCCTGACAAGGCCTCTTGCACCTAAAGCGGGGTCACCTAACATTTGCGGTAAGGCGCCATTCACACCGGGGTTGTCAGTCGCATCATTCCGGATTGAGAAGATACTTTCATTCGATGTGGTGGCACTGAATGCACCGTCCACAGCCGCATTCAGAGTCCAGCCGCCGATCGGACTTACAAAAGGAGCAGCGGCAGGTACCAGTTTATTCCCTTCTGTGATTACTCCGGCCCAGTCACCCATATGCATTTTTACACGCATTTTCAGGGCAATGGCAGCGGCTTTTGTGGCCCGGAAGGTTTTGATTTGTACACCAGATGTATTGACAACCGGAGTAGCAGGCAGGTTGGTTTCTGCAAAATCCAGGTCGGCCAGGATTTTGGCATACGTATCAGATACTTTAAATGTGGAACGCTTTAAAGCTTTGGCAGCATCAGCCGTTGCTGCATCTTTCACCGCGAAATCACGGTAAATCACACCCATGGCACTTCCATTACCCTGTGTATAAGGGAAGGACCAATTCAGTACCAGTTCATGATGACCCATGGCACGGAGGAAACGGCATTCTGCTTCATATTGAAGGGCAGTAGTTGCAGTGATGACTCCTTTTGAGCCAGCAGCTTTTACACCGTCAATCACCAGGTTAGCTTTGTTGACCATTGCATATATGGTTTCAAATATATACTGGTTATTGGGAGAAGCATTATTATACGTGGCTTCATACGTGATCTGGAAGAAGGCAGCCTGGTTCAGCATGTCTTCACCACGCATATCACCCTGTTCAGTTGCTGCTGCACCAAAGGGATAACCTCTCACCGCACCGCCAGCGTAGAAGCCGGACTGGCAGGCATCATATACCCCGTACATGGATAACTGGCAGGCATCCGCAGTGATAAAGGCTGATTCGTCAGATTGCTGGGAAAAAGACTCCAGCTCCAGTACTTTTTTCTGACAGGCACTCAGGAGGAGGGTACCCGCTATTAGAAATGTTGAAATTATTTTTACTCTCATTGTATTCAATTTTTTCGGTTATGATTTAGAAACCAATATTAAGTCCAAACGAAATCGTTCTGGCCGGAGGAATGGTGTTGTAGTCCAGACCTCTTTCATCAATATTGTCAGGATCAATTCCGGTATAATCAGTGATCACGAAGAGATTCTGTGCCTGTAACAGGAAACGGAATGACTTCACAGAGTTTTTGAACAGACGACCCAGCAGTACGGGAGATACATCGTAGCTGACAGACAGGTTATCCATGCGGAAGAAATCCCCATCCTCGATAAAGCGGGTGGAAGCCTGCTGATTGAGGTTAGTGAAGTTGTCCCTGTTGTACCACAGACGTGGAACATTGGTTACATCACCGGGTTTCTGCCATCTCTGAAGGATTTCTGTACCGTTGTTCATGAAGCCCTGGTTGAGCAGGGATTCCTGGCGGGTGATATTCATGATCTTATTACCACCTGAGAAGCGGAACAACATGTCCACTGTGAATTGTTTCACTTTAACTGTGTTGGTGATACCACCGAAATAAGTCGGCAGGGCGCTACCCAGGATCATACGATCAGTGCTGGCCAGGCTTCCGGCGCTACCAATGGTAGCACTGTTCAGGTCAGATACTGAGAAATAAGAAGAGTTGGTGATATTACCCATCAGTAAAGTACCATCTGCCTTGCGGTAGACGGGGTTACCATTGGAGGAGTTAACACCTACATACTGGTAGCCATAAAGGGCATTGATGGGTTGTCCCACGCGGTGAACATTATAGTTACCGGTACCGTTGGATACCACGATATCATTACCAGCGGGCAGGGTCAGTACTTTATTTTCCTGTTTGGTATAGTTGAATCCGAGATCCCAGTTGAAATCACGCTTGCGTACCACCGCAAAATTCAGGGCCAGCTCAAATCCTTTGTTCTCCATGTTACCTATGTTCTGGAATATCTGGTTGCCCGGAACACCCAGTGACGGGGGCTGGGGTACACCGAATACCAGTCCGTTGTTCTTGTTTTTGAAATAGTCAAATACCAGGGTAATCCTGTCTTTGGCGAAGCCCATATCAAAACCGAAGTCGATTTTCTCATTGGTTTCCCATTGCAGGTCAGAGTTACCTGACTGGGAAGCCGAGATACCACTGATGGCTCCGTAAGGCGAAAGACCATAGAAGTTCAGGTAGGGAAAGTTACCGCCGGTGATATTGGCGTTACCCACTTTCGCCCATGAAGCGCGGATTTTAAAATCATTGATGACTTTGGATAATCCGGATTGATTCCAGAAATCTTCCTGGGCCACTCTCCATCCGATGGATCCGCCGGGGAAATTACCAAAACGATTATCTTTCGCAAATTTGGATAAACCATCCCTGCGGAAGCTCATCTGGATAAAATACTTGCTCTTGTAATCATAATTCACACGGGCAAAGTATGAGAACATACCCGGGCCCTGGGAATAACCACCACCAGAAAGCTGGGTAACATAGCTACCACTGATTACATTCTGTTGCTGGAAGAAGGGATCTGCCACGTTGGTACCGGATGCAGCGAAACTGTTGCTTTCCTGGTTCTGGGCTTCAATACCCACCGTAGCATTCACATTATGCTTGCCAAAAGTCTTGTTGGCATTAATATACTCCTGGGCAGTCCAGCGCATGGTATTAGCCGCCTGACTACTTACCCGACCCAGTACACTACGACCATCACCATGTTTGGCATCCTGGCGGAAGAACTCATCCAGGGTGATATAATCAATACCCACTTTAACCGTGTTGGTTAACCAACTGGCGGGTTTGATTTCGATCGCAAAGTTGTCGATCACGCGGTGCTTCTTGGAACGGAATTTATTTTTAGCAAGTACATAACCGATGTTCACATAGTTATTCTCAATCAGCCTTGTATTGGCATCACTACCCAGGGCAGCACCGTCTGTGGTGATATTGAAAAAGTCAAACTGGGGGAGTGCCGGGTTGTTCAGCCGCACATTCGGTAAAGCCCTTAACGCAGCAGCAATACTTCCGGAGAGTGCATTACCGCCATTGTTCTGGTCTTTATCAAAAGACCGTGATAAAGTGATGTAGTTGGTGATCTTCAGCCATTTGTTCACTTTGTGCTCAAAGTTGGCACGAACATTATAGTTCTCCGTGGTATTTGTTTTCACCAGACCTTCCTGGTAGCGATAGTTGAAAGACAGGTAATACGTGGTACGATCGTTACCACCATCCAGGGCCAGGTTATGGGTGCTGGACTGGGAAGTCGGGCGGAATACCACATCCTGCCAGTCGGTATTGGTGTTTTCGCTGTTCATGAAAGCACCATTGGCCAGAGCTGCTGCAGACAGCTTTGCGTTCGCGATTGTTACAAATTCCTGGGCGTTCAGCAGGTCAAAACGGTTCATCGGTTTGGAGAAACCAAACGTAGAACTGTAGTTGAAATTCTGGCGGCCTGATTTTCCTTTTTTTGTGGTGATCATGATCACCCCGTTGGAAGCCTGTGAACCGTAGATCGCTGTGGCGCTACCGTCTTTCAGTATATCGATTGACTCGATATCAGCCGGGTTGATATTGGCCAGGAGGTTATCGTTGGTGAATCCGGCAAAACCTCCGGAGAAGGTAGGAATACCATCCAATACGATCAGCGGACCACGTCCGCCACTGATGGAGTTCACACCCCTGATACGGATACGGGGCGGTTCATTCACCAGACCACTGGGGTTCGTTACTAAAACACCCGGCGTGCGTCCACCCAGTTGTTTGTCGATACTGGGACTAATCAGCGGGGCAATATTTGTCGGGTCAATTTTACCGATAGCCGCAGTGGCTTCTTTTTTCCGCTGCGTACCATAACCCACTACTACCACTTCCTCCATGGTCTTATCCTCATTCACTAATGTCGCATCTATTGAAGTCTTAGAGCCGATGCTGACCTCTACTGTAAGCATATTTACAGAAGAAATAACAAGTGTACGTCCATTCGCAGGAACGTTGAGCGAGTAAGTGCCGTCGGTTTTAGTTGTCGTACCGATCGTGGTTCCTTTAACAATCACCGATGCATTGGGAAGGGGGTTGCCCTTTTCATCAGTGACCTTACCAGTAATGGTTCGTTGCGCCATTGCCTGGGTGGCAAAGAACACAACCCCCATAAGGAGTAGATACAGTTTTCTCATGTGCATTTTTGTTTTAGTATATAATGAAATCCAAACCTCCTGAACCTTCGAAAGATCAAGGGGCTTGAAATTAAAGAACCTTATAGGAAAAACACAAAAAAAAAGGGACTTTTTGCGCGGTCATCACTCTGTATGGACCGTCCCTGGCCTCCGGTCAGTTAATCCCGACAACTCTTTGACAATTAACCTAAATTAATTGCTGCTCATGCCGGGTATTAAATACCAGCCGTCCTGCCGTAAAAGTAATGAAATAGCCTATTTCTTAACCCGAATAAAGGAAATAAGAATCGAGGGCAAAAGAACCAGGTTGGTGAGGGTGGCGGTGACCAGGGTCAGCGAGGTTAACCAGCCCAATGCCTTGGTACCACCAAAATCACTAAAACAAAAGATCACAAAACCTGCAATCAGCACCATTGATGTGTAAATGATACTGATCCCCGTACTGTGAATGGTTTCAATAACGGTCTTCGTCAGGTCGTAGTTTTGTATGGGCAACTCTTGTTTATAATTGACTAAAAATCTGATTGTTACATCAATAGCTATCCCCAGGGCCACGCTGAAAACCAGGACGGTGGATGGCTTTAAAGGTACTCCGACCCAGCCCATTACCCCGGCTGTAATCATGAGCGGGATAATATTCGGAATCAGGGAACAAATAAGGATCCGGAAGGAACGGAACAAATACAGCATACAGGCAGCGATCAGCAGGAAAGCCCAGAAAATGCTATCCTTTAATCCACTGATAATGAATCTGCTACCCTCTAAAAATGTCACGCTGGTACCGGTCAGTTGAATGGCATGGGTTCTTTTGCCCCAGGCAGAGTCTTCTTTATGCTCCGCCCTGGTTGCGGCATCCGCCACAAGGGCCTCGGTACTGTCTTTATTAAAAATCTGTTCGGCCATCCCCTGGATGCTATCCAGCAATCCGGGTAAGCGGGCACTGCCGATATCTGCCATATTCACACTGATCCGGGCCTGCTGCTTGGTACTGTCCATAAAACTGCTGACCAGTTTAGCCAGGGAACTTTTATTCCCGGAAGTATCGCCTTTAAAACTGAGGTATTGGGATAAAGCGGGCAAATCATAACTGGAGGGCATGGAATAACTGGCCCTGTCTCCATCAAAAAAAGCCTGTTTCGCAAATTTCAACCCTTCGGCAATACTCAGGGGGCGTGCTATATCCGGAATACCGGACAGGTAACGGGAGAAGGAATCGATCTTTTCCAGGTTACTGAGACTCCGGGTTACCCCCTGTTTCTTTTTGGTATCCACCACGATTTCCAGCGGCATTACTCCTTTAAAATTCTTTTCAAAAAACTTCAGGTCGGTATATATTTTATCCGATTTTGGGAGATCATCTACTATAAACCCTTCGCTTTTAAGGCGGAAAATACCAATCAGCGACCCGATCACGAGTACTGTAGTGATGCTGTAGATCAAACGGCGGTGGTTCAATGACCATCTTTCCAGCCGGTCGAGCCAGCGGTTCAGCCGTGCATTCTCGAGGTATTTAGTATGCCTGGTTTTCGGGGCCGGTAAAAAACTCAGGGCAGTCGGAATTAATAAAAGGGAAATAAAGAACAGGGCCATGATATTGATGCCTGCCACCAGTCCGAATTCTTTCAGTATCTGACTTTGTGTAAGGGCAAATACGGCAAAACCGATAGCCGCGGCCACATTGCAGAACAGGGTGACGATCCCCATTTTATCGACCATGGCTACCAGTGAGGCTCTTTTATCACCCGATTCATTCCAGGCCACATGAAATTTATTGAGAAAATAAATGCAGTTGGGAATACCAATCACCACCACTAATGGCGGAATCAGGGCAGTCAGCAGGCTGATCTTATACCCCAGCATTTCAATAGTACCCATACTCCATATCACACCAATGCCTACTACGAGTAATGATAATAGGGTAGCACTGATGGAACGGAAAAATATAAGCAGAATTAAGGCGGATAAAATGACAGAAGCCAGCAGGAAAAATTGCATTTCCTGTTGCAGCATCACCGCTACCTGGGTACGGATATAGGGTAACCCGCTTTTATGAATATCCAGGTTTTGTTCTTTACCAAAAGCATCCACCAGTTTATTAATATCCCTGATAATTGTCTCCCTGGCCTTGGTACCCATCAGGTCCTTATTGATCCTGAGACCCATCAGCCAGGCCTTTGTTTCGGGATTATACAACAGGCTTTCATAAAAAGGCAGACTCAGGAAGACCGTGGAAGCACTGTCGATTTCCGCCGGGCTTAAAAGACGGTCCGGAAAGATCTGAATGGCTTTTAGTTTTTCCGTTGCGGAATCCTTGTACAGGCTTACCGATGTGGGAACAGAAATAATATCATCCACCCCGCGTACTTTCTTCAGTTGACGCTGGAGGGTAAAATAGGCATTGAATGTTTTTTCCTTGAAAAACTGGTCCGTCTGTATACCAATGACCAGCAGGTTGCCGTCCTCCCCGAATTTTTTTCTGAATTCCTGGTAGGCTTTGTACTTGGGATTGTCAATCGGGATGGCCCGGGTAAAATCATAGCTTAACTGCACTTTGCTGGCATGATAGCCCATAAAACCGGTCAGTGCCAGTAAAAGAACCAGGAGTACAATACGATATTGGAGAATAAACTTTCCGAGCCGGTACCACATATAGGTTTCAGGAATTGTGAGGCTGCAAAGAAAGGCAAAAAAGCCCAATAGGAACATGACTGATTGTGATACTTTTGAAGGGTGAGAACCCGTTTCATGCTATGCTTTTTACTGGCCAGACTGTTAGCCGGCGCGCAGGATCAGTTGGTCCCTGCCGGACAATGGCGGGAGCATCTGCCGTATAACAGTGCCATTGACCTGGCAGCCGGCAATAACCGTATTTTTTGTGCCACGCCGTACAGTCTTTTTTCGGTCACCTACAACGATGCACAGATCGAACGGTTCAGCCGGGTGACCGGACTGAGTGAAACCGGTGTCAGCACGATCTGCATGAATGAAACAAAGGACAAACTCCTGGTGGCCTACAATAACAGCAACCTCGATATTCTTTATAAAGACAGGGTGTACAACATTCCGGATATCAAAAGGGATAATATACCGGGTGATAAAACGGTGTACCGGGTGTACGCCCTTCAAAAAAATTTTTATCTCGCTACCGGACTGGGTGTGATCGTGGTGGATGCAGATAAAAATGAAATCCGGGATACCTGGCAGATCGGGAACGGAGGTAACCCGGTCAAGGTGAGCGGATTTTCCAGTGATACCGGCTTCTTTTATGCGGCTACGGCGGAAGGATTGAAGAAAGCGGCGATCAGTTCATCCAACCTGGCCGATTACCGGAACTGGCAGATCATACCCGGAACAACAGGGGCAGTACAGGTCATGAATCTGAACGGAAGTATGCTGCTGCAGAAAAATGATTCACTTTTTGTACAAAGCGGGAATAGCTGGACGCTTTTTTACCAGGATGGTTGGCCGCTGGTCAATGCAGCCGTAAATGAAAACAAGCTTTTACTCTGTGAAAGACAGGCAAACGGGGTCAGCCGGGTGGTGATTCTCAATACTGCAGGTACGGTAAACCGTGTGCTGGACAATACCGGTGCAGTTTCCTTTCCCCGTAAAGCCCTCCTGGTCAATAGTGAACCATGGGTGGCTGATCAGTTTGCGGGACTCTCCCGGATTGCTAACAGTAATGCCTATACGAATTATAGTCCCGGTTCACCCCAGTCGGTTGGCGGTGGCGAAATGCTGGTTTATAATCAGGTGTTTTATGCCAGTGCCGGAGCGGTGAATGATGCCTGGAACTACCAGTATAATGGCGACGGACTATTTGTACTGAACGATGGTAACTGGACCAATATCAACCGTTACCGTTACCGGGCAATCGATACCCTGCTGGACTATATCGCACTGGCGGTTGATAAACGGGATGAAACACTATGGGCCGGTTCATTTGGAGGAGGATTACTTCATGTGAAACCCGGTCCGGATTTTACCATTTACAAACAGGGCTACCTGGATGCTTCAACCGGAGATCCGGGTAGTTATCGTGTAGCCGGTCTCTGTTTTGATGCGGAGCATAATTTATGGGTATCCAATTTTGGGGCCCCACAACCATTACGGGTGCAAAAAGCGGATGGCAGCTGGAAAAGTTTTTCGGTTCCTTTCACGCTTTTTGAGAATGCGCTATCACAGATCCTGGTGGATGATTACGGGTATAAATGGATCGTGGCTCCGCTTGGTAACGGGCTGATCGTATTTGATCATGGTGCTTCCATTGATAATACAGGGGATGACCGCTGGCGCAAACTGGGTATGGCAACAGGTAACGGCAATCTTCCATCATCCAATATAACCTGCCTGGCGAAAGACAAGAGTGGATTTATATGGGTGGGTACCACAGATGGTATTGGGGTGATCCAGTGTCCTGACCAGTTATTCGCAACCGGCTGTGATGCGGTTTGGCCGATAGTACCCAACGGGAATTTTGCAGGCTACCTGTTCAAGGGGGAGGAAGTGAAAAGTATCGCAGTGGATGGAGCAGACCGTAAATGGGTGGCTACCCGAAACGGTGTATTCCTGGTTGATGCCACTGGTGAAAAAGTACTGGCCCGCTTTACAGAAACAAATAGTCCATTACTGAGTAATGAGGTAAAGAAAACAGCGATTGACGGAAAGACGGGAGAAGTATTTTTTGCCACCCTGAAAGGCATCTGTTCGTTCAGGGGAGATGCAACCGAAGGCGGGGAGACCAATTCGGATGTTCTTGTATTCCCGAACCCGGTACCGCCGGGCTTTGCCGGCACGATTGCCATCCGCGGACTGGTGAATAATGCGATTGTCAAAATCACGGAACTGGATGGTAAGTTAGTATATCAGACAAGGGCCCTGGGTGGACAGGCCAACTGGGATGGGAAAAATTACCGGGGACAACGGATGGCCAGCGGGGTTTACCTCGTATTGGTGCAGGAAGAGGGAGGAAAAGAAAGAACGGCCACTAAATTTTTTTTTATCAATCGCTGATGGCAGACAAACTGCATAAAACAAAGGGGCTGGTGCTGCGCACGGTGAAATACGGGGAGACCAGTATTATAGTGACCATATTCACAGAGCTCTTTGGGATACAGGCCTACCTCGTAAACGGAGTTCGCAGTTCATCCAAAAAAGGTAGCGGGAAAGCAGGTTTGTTTCAGCCGGCCGCCCTGCTTGACCTGGTGGTGTATCACAATGAACTCAAACAGCTCAACCGTATAAAGGAATTCAAATGGGCCCGGATCTATACCCATATTTTTTCAGATGTGCCAAAGAATGCAGTGGCTTTATTTATGGTGGAACTGCTGACCAAATGCCTGCGGCAGCCCGAAGGCAATCCCGATCTTTTTCAGTTTACCGAAGATTGTTTTTTACACCTCGATAACAGCCAGGGTCCGGTCATGGCGAATCTATCGCTCTTTTTTGCCTTGCATCTTCCCGTTCATTTTGGGTTCAGAATGACCGATGACTACAGTGAGGAACAACCGTATCTCGACCTGAAAGAAGGACATTTTTCCAATGAACATCCGGGACATCCCTATTTCCTGGAGGGTTCGCAGGCGGCCGTAACTTCCCAATTATTAAAAGTCATGCAGCCTGAAGAACTGGAACAGATCCGCCTCAATCATGATTTCAGAAGATTACTCCTGCATCAGCTGGAATTATATTATGCACTGCATATCCAGGATTTCGGGACGATGAAGACATTGCCGGTATTACGTGAAATACTGAGTTAAAAAGACGGAAAGAAAAAAACCGCTTCCATTTAATGAAGCGGTTTTGGATTTACCTGTGTTATGCTTTTAAGGGTTATGACGCACTGCATTTGCTGTCAGGGCCTGTCCCTGTGTGGTGCCGGCAGCAAATAATGTAAAGATGCCATTGGCCACATTCAGGGTTGAAAGATTGGCGGTCAGTGCTACCGTTTGAGTTCCTGCCAGTTTCACTTTCAGGGTATATGCTCCCTGGGGAATAGAAGCGAAAGGCTCCAATGCACTTATCGTTGGACTCGCTCCGATATACGACCGGTTGGTCAGCGTCACGCTATCGTTTGGAGTGACAGAGGTTCTTACCAGTGTCAGGTCCACGGCCGGCGCGTTATTCGCCAGGTGCAGAAAGCGGACTTTAATATTCCCGGCTGCAGGCAGAGAAAGGTCATCGCTCAGGCGAATCACTTTCAGGGATGTATTAGTCGCTGATAAAGTGTCATAAATTACAAAGGAGTTTGCTTTATTCACTTCAAAACTTTCAGCAGCGGCACTGTATAGTACGGCAGTCGGTGTAGTATTAGTGCGTAGTTCCAGTTTACGGCTGCCCGGTTCAATACCCAGGTAACCGGTACTTCCGCGGTAAGCAATTACGGAAGCGGATTTGGCCAGTGTATCTACAAAGATACTGATACCCGGACGGGGATTTGCATTGGTAACACTTGGCGACGCATTGATAAATACCGCACTCGCGAAATTATTGGTATAGCTGTTTTCCTTTCCGCAACCGGCCAGGCTCAGACCGGCAATCATTATTATAAAGAGTCTTTTCATGTTTTAAAATTTAAGGTCAATTAGTAGCCAGGATTCTGCTGGCAATTCGGGTTCGCAAATACCTCCTGCTGGGGCACCGGTAACAGGTATTTGGGATTGGAGGTACTCAGCGTCTGGATGGCCGTATTATTGGCCACATCGCTGAGATCCCTTGCAATGGGCAGGCTCCTTCTTCTGAGGTCGAAATAACGTTGACCTTCATAACAAAGTTCTTTATAGCGTTCCTCCATGATCGCGTTGATCAACGTGGCTTTATCAGTAATAGCTGTATGTACATAACCGGGTATACGGTTGGTACGCAAAGCAGCCAGGTCGTTATTGGCGGGTGTAAGCTGATTCAGTTCAGCATAGGCTTCAGCACGTGACAGCAGTAATTCAGAAGTACGGATCATCTTCACATCATACTGGAAGTTCTCACCGTTGGCCGGGGAAGTAATCACCACTCCATATTTCGCGATCAGGTTACGGGTGGTGGTGGGCGGCACACGGAAGAATGTGGTATAGCGTATATCATTGCTGGCATAGCTATTCAGCAGTTTAACCGCGGGTGATGCCTGTACCGCACCAGTACCCACATCCTGCCATAATGAACCGAGGGCAGAACCCAGGTTTGCGGGTGATACGTTTAACTTCCAGATTACTTCGGTGGACTGATTAGAGGCAAGATTGCGGGTGGTCCACAATGCCGGATAACCGGCCAGTGAAGTAACCGGCTGGGCAGTGATGACTTCAGTAGACCTGTCCACTACTTCCTGCCAGCTTTTGGTATGCAGCGCCACCCGGGCCTGTGAAGCGATCACCGCATTGCGGGTAACACGACTGATATCCGTAAAAGTGGTGGGGATCAGTCCCCGGGCTTCTGTAAGATCAGCAGTTACCTGAGTAATGATCTCCTGCTGTGTATTGCGGGTCGGGCGGAATGCACCGGGATTTTTTACATATTCTGCCTGTAAAATAACGCCGAGACTGGCTGGCGTGTATTCGGGTGTGGATGCATACCAGCGCAGTAATTCAAAATGGGCCATAGCACGCAAGGCCAGCAATTCACCCCTGATCTGTGTTTTCAAGGCTGCTTCAGTGGCATTATTGGTTACTACGGGAACCATCAGTTCCAACAGGCGGTTGGTCCGGTCGATAGTGAAATACAGATTGGTCCAGCAGCCGCCATTTTCCGCATCTCTCCAATCCTGCGAATCGGATACATGTTGCCAGTTAAATAAAATGTTTCCGACATTCCGGTATTCAGTACCGGTACCCAGGCGGATTTCATCGGTCATAAAGGAGCTCAGGTAAGCGGGACGTCTTCCGGCCCAGGTACCATATACTCCATTAAGTGCACTCACTACATCATTCATATTGCTGATGGCAGTCTCTGCGGGGATCTGGTCGATCGGCTGCAGATCGGTGATTTTCTTTTCGCAGGCCCCCAGCGAGAAAAGCAGGGCCAGGACGATCAGCGATTTTGAAATTCTTTTCATATAAAATAGTTTAAAAAATTAGAAGTTGATGTCAACGCCCACGGTAAAGGTTCTCGGGTTGGGAAACTCATACGTGGCGATATTGTTGCTTTCTTCCGGATCAAAGCCTGTCCATTTGGTCCAGGTATACAGGTTTTGTCCCTGTACATATAACCGTACACTACGGAAATACTGCTGGGTTTTCGGGGTATAGGTATAGCCGATCAGGAGGTTACGGAAACGTATAAAGGAAGCATCACGGATATCTTTACTGCTGAACTGGCGGGGTGAAGAGATACGCTGGTAAGTCGTCAGATCGCCGGGTTTGGCCCAGGAGGTAAGCATTTCCACCCGCTTGTTGAAAGCAATGTTTGAGTTGGTGGTTTCATAGAAGAATGACTCGTTATTGAAACGGTTCATTCCTTCCACCATGGAGAACAGGGCAGAGAGACTGAAGCCTTTATAGGTCACATCCAGGTTAGCACCCCCGGTAAAGGAAGGCAGGAATGTACCATAAACGGCCCGGTTGTTGGCTGCACTGTACACGTTGGTGGGTTTGCCATTGATGTCTTCATAAATCGGTAAGCCGGACTGGGGATCCACACCTACATATCCTACTGCGAAGTGTGTACCGATCGGTAAACCTACACGGATGATACCTGTACCCTGGGGAATTTCAGTCAGCAGTCCGAGACTGCGGATCCTGTTTTTATTAAAGGCACCATTCATTCCAACGGTCACCAGCAGGTCTTTTTTGGCAACCACATCCACATTCGCTGAAAACTCAAAACCCTGGTTTCTCATTTTCGCTGCGTTGGTGGACAGGGAAGCAAAACCGGTGGTACGGCTCAGGTTCTGGTCCACAAAGAGGTTGCGTGAATCTTTGATATAATAATCAAGTGTCACTCTTGCTCTTTTGTTCCACATGCCAAACTCAAGACCAAAGTTGGTTTGCACCTGGCTTTCCAGTTTATAATCCTGGTTGCCTGGTGAAGTCGGGACAATCGCAGGAACACCGGCATAACCACTTCCCAGCGGTCCATACGTGGAAATATAACCGAAGTTGGAAGTAAAGCCATTGGCATTCGCTGTTTCACCATAGCTCACCCGGACACGGGCGTCCTGGAAGATATTCTGGCGGAGCATGAATTTCTCAGAGATAATATTCCAGCTACCGGCCACGGCATAAAAAATATTGTTCCGGCTCGCCTTAGGTACCTGTGAAGGGGCATCGCGTCGGATACTCGCGGAGAAAGTATATTTTTTATCGTAGGTATAATCCGCTGTGGCGAAGTAAGAGAAAAGCCCGTTATAGGTTCTGCCACCACCCACCTGCGGGATGAAATTATTGGTGGTGGAACCGGGCGTGATGGCTGCTGGTGTATTGGGGAGACGAAGGTTCAACCCGAAACCGGTGGCATTGAAGGACCGGTTACGGTTCCGGATAGCTTCCACCATGGCAGAGGCATTGATAGCATGTTTATCGCCGAATGATTTCGCATACACGAGGCCGGTGGTGGAAATCAGCTGCAGGTTCTCTGAGTTGCTTTCATTATAAGAACCTTGTGCACCCTGGGCCACTAATCCACCGGCAAAGGAATTGGGATCTATGAAACGGCTGCCGTTGTTATTTCTCCAGTCCACCCCATTGGTGCTGCGGAGGGCAATTCCGTTCCAGATATCAAACTGGGCGGTGATGGCGAGGCTTCCTTTAAACTGGTTGGTAAGCGCCGTGGTGGTGAAAAGACGGTCGTATGCATTGGCACCTGTATTACCGGTACCTGTTGCATTTTTTCCATTGGCCAGGAAGGGACGACGGTAAGGCAGTTCCAGGTATGCGGCGGCAATGGGATTCGCCAGTGCCACACCCGCTTCAGATTCAATATTGCTTAACTGGCTGAAACCTGCTACCGTACGAAGGGCGATCGTCAGGCGGTCCCTTTTAAAATCCAGATTGGTCCGGAACGTATAGCGTTCGAGATCTGAACGGACCACCACACCTTCCTGTTTGTAGTAGGAGAGGGAGGTGAAAAAGTTCAGCCCCTGTGAGCCGCCGGAAGCACTCACTTCATGTTGTGAGAATTTGGCATTCCGGAAAAAGAGATCAGGCCAGTTGGTATTGATGCCACGGATGGAATCCAGTAATACACGTTCTGCATCTTTCTGGGTCTGTGTAAGTCCGGCATAACGCGGGTTATTGCTGCTGTAATCCCAACCGGGGTACCCGGTAAAACCAACACCGTTTACCGGAAGGATACCGGAAGGTCCAAGCAGGCGCTCTTCATATTCCAGGCGCTGTGTAGTGTTCATCATTTCGAGGTTCAGTTGCTGCGGAGCCTGTGATACACCGGCCATACCGCGGTACTGAATCTGGGTTTTACCTGCTTTTCCTTTTTTGGAAGTGATAACAATAACGCCATTGGCGCCTCGTGATCCGTAAAGACCCGCACCGGCTGCATCTTTTAATACATCCACACTTTCAAAATCGTTTGGGTTGAGTGTGCGGAACACGCCTTCTTCGATGGGTACACCATCCAGTACGTATAGCGGGGCATTCCCACCGCTGATCGATCCTACTCCACGGATATTCACCCGGGCAGAACTTCCGGGTTGTCCGGATCCGGAAGCAATATACAATCCAGGGGCACGTCCCTGCAGAATCTGTTCAAAAGAGGCGATGGGAATCTGTTCAATTTGTCTGGAAGCCACTTTACTGCTGGCGCCCGTAAAATCAGTTCTTCTTTTTGTCGAGTAACCGGTAACCACTACTTCATCCATGGTCCTGTCACTGGCTTTCAGGGTCACATTATAACTGGATCCACTACCAATGGCCAGTTCCAGCCTTACCATATCCACGGAAGAAAACACCAATGTTTTTCCGGTGGCAGGGACGACCAGGGAATAAGTTCCATCTTCTTTGGTAACCGTACCAGTAGATGTTCCTTTTAATGTAACAGAGACCTTGGGCAGGGGAAGGCCTTTTTCGTCTGTCACTATACCCGTTACGGTACGCTGTGCTGCCGCCTGCAGAGCCAGGAACAAGACTCCGCAGATGAGGAATAATTTTCTCATTTTGCTAATAGTTTAAATAAAGTGATATGAACTCCGCCGGTTAGCGGAAAACGGGGTATGAAACACTTATCCGGGCGGTTGGTTGTCTAAGAATTGTCATTTTTTATGGAATTGAATCTTAAACAGTGATCTATAAGCGCTCCTTATTCGTTCGTTTAACGAATTACATGTATGACACTGAAAAAATTAAACAGAACTTTGTCAGAGCAGGCGGAGGGATGCATTAAAATCATTATTAATCTGAACTATTCCTGGAGTAGTGCCCGGCCGGAAACGGCCCAGCTGATCTCCCCATCCGAGTGCGGCGGCTCCATCGCGGGTGGCCCATTGGAGAATCGTGGTTTCAGGTATATGCGGAAAATGGTTTTTAATAGCGGCGATTTCTTTAGCAATATTCAGTTGCCAGTTGCTGCTGTAGCTGTCTGTCCCCAGTACAATATGACACTGATGTTTCATCAGCAGATCAATGGGCGGCACTTTGTTTTCTATGTACAGGTTGGCATTGATACACAGGCAATACACCAGTTTCAGCCCGTTAGCTGACGCATATTCATTGGCCCAGATGATATCTTCTTCGGGCATGAACGTATTATGGATAAGAAATACGGTTTGCCTTTTGTTGAAATAAGGCAATACAGATCGGATACTGCTTTTGCCGGTGACCGGGAAAGGCGACTGGTCCATCCCGAAGATCTTAAAAAAGCGAAGGTATTCCCCGCCGCCTGTTTTATACAAATCATCCTCGGCCGGGTGTTCCTGGTTATGCATAGAGATCACCTGTCCTTCGGTGGCTGCATTGATCATCCGGAAAGTACCTGGTGAAATACTGTAAGGCGCATGGGGAACCAGGGATGTGCTGTGGGGTATAGAACAGTCTTTCAGGGCGGCCTTCATTTGTTCAGCCACCCGGCTGTAATGAATAAAGTTTTCCGTGGCTTTCTCGTCTGTAAAACTCAGTACTTCCACAAAATTCTGCCAGCGGATAGAGCTCCTGCTTTTCACAAAGGCCGTATCAGCAGTATTGCCAATATCCCCGACTGCCACAATTCCATTGTCCGCCATTTCCTTTTCAGCGCGGATCATTTCCTGGTCAATGATCTCCCGGTCAAAGTCCCGCCTGGTTACGACAGAACAAAGAAAATCAATGAGTCCGGTATGAGGTGGAATTACATTTTTCAGGTGACTCAGTTCGAGGTGGCAGTGGCTGTTGACCAGGCCAGGGCTGAGCATGCCGGCTACCCGTTCCCAATTTTCGCCTGCCTCGTTTTCAGGAACAATGGCTTCCACTTTTCCTTTTTCATCGGTGACCAGAACTGCTTCTTCCCGGAAACAGTCCCCATCAAATAACCGTTCAGCCCTGAATTTTCTGTATGCCATGCCGCAAAATTGCCAAAACCAATTTCCAATTCCCAAAAAATTATTCTTGTTACCTTTGCCCTCCTCTGTAAAGAACCCGGCATTTTCCGGATGAGATAACCCAATTATGTTAGACAGATTAGAAGCTATTAAAGCCCGGTTTGACCAGTTAGGCGTTGCCCTGACCAACCCGGAGATTGTGGGCAATAACAAGAAGTTTGCGGAAACCAGTAAGGAATACCGCAGCCTGGAGAAAATCGTGCAGGCCTACCTGGATTACCGGAAGATCCTGAACGATATTGATTTCTATAAGGAAGCGCTGGCCGGTAATGATGAAGAAATGCGTGAACTGGCCAAGATGGAAATGCCGGTGATAGAGGAGAATAAAGTAAAAGCCGAAGCAGATATCCGGCAATTATTGATTCCAAAAGATCCGCAGGATGAGAAAAACGCGATCCTCGAGATCAGGGCTGGTACCGGTGGTGATGAGGCCAGTCTTTTTGCCGGCGACCTCCTGCGTATGTATGTGCGTTATTGCGAACGGAAAGGTTGGAAGACAGCGGTACTGAGTGAAAACGAAGGAACTGTTGGCGGCTATAAAGAAGTACAACTGGAAGTAACGGGGGATGATGTATATGGTACCCTGAAATTTGAAAGCGGTGTACACCGGGTACAGCGTGTGCCTGATACGGAAGGTTCAGGACGGGTGCATACATCTGCAGCCACTGTGGCGGTGATGCCTGAAGCGGAGGAAGTGGATTTTGAACTGAATCCGGCCGATGTAAAAATGGAAACGGCCCGAAGTGGCGGAGCCGGTGGTCAGAATGTAAACAAAGTAGAGACCAAGGTATTGCTCACGCATATTCCAACCGGTACGGTAGTGGTTTGCCAGACCGAACGTTCACAACTGGGCAACCGGGAGAAAGCCATGGGGATGATGCGTACCAAATTATATGAAGAGCAGGTACGTAAACAGGAAGATGAAATTGCCCGTCACCGGAAAAGCCTGGTAAGCACCGGTGATCGCAGTGCCAAGATCAGGACCTATAATTTCCCGCAGGGGCGGGTAACGGATCACCGGATCGGGCTTACCTTGTATAATCTTGATGCGGTGTTAAACGGAGAAATCCAGGAACTGATCGGGGCCTTGCAGTTTGCAGAGAATTCGGAGAAACTGACCCGGCAAAACTAAAAATACAAGGTACCAGCAACGAGCTTCGAGTTACGAGCTACAATTCGTAAAACGAGTTTATGTTCGTTATTTAGGATGGAATATTTTTAGAAGGGGCTGTTTCCTGACATCTGACATCTGACGCCCGAACAATAACTAATCAAACAATTAAAACAACTGACATGCTTGAACAATTAATGGACCTCGTAAAAAATTTTGGAAAGGACACCGTGGTGGAAAACACGGAAATCCCAAATGAACAGAATAATGAAGTGCTGGCGGATGCGACAAAAACAATCACCAGTGGATTTCAGAATGTACTCGCCGGTGGCGGGTTGCAGAATATTATTGATCTTTTCAAAGGCGGAGGAGCTTCCGGAGGGAATGGGGCTGCCGGTTTATTGAAAAATCCCATGGTTACCATGATGGTGGGTCATTTTATCAGCAAGCTGGTGGGGAAATACAATATGTCACCCGCTTCTGCCAGTGCAGTAGCCAATAACCTTATACCTAATGTGCTGAACGGGGTGATTACGGAAACCAATAATCCGGCTAATCCAGGATTTACACTCGATGGACTTATCGGTTCCCTGACCGGCGGAAATGGAGGCGGCTCCCAGTTGCAGGATATCCTGAATCAGTTCACCGGTGGCGGTGCCACATCGGGTGGCAATAGCGGAGGGTTTGACTTGCAGGACCTTATCGGCAATTTTACACGCAAAGCCCAAGATAATTTTCAGCCTTCCGGAAATGCCGGGGGTGGAGGATTAATGGATATGATCAAAGGCTTTTTATCAAAATAAGACATCACTAATTGTTAATTAAGGCTATTCTTAACCCGGTAGCCTTTTTTTTGCTCAATTTGGCACGAAATTTACATAATTACTATTGAAGGCCGAAAGGTTAGTTCTTTGTGAGTTGATTGTCAGGTGATTTATAAAATTGCAATATTAAAAACTAACAACCGTTTTTTTTGTTTATGCAATAAGTAAGGGACCTGCATCGTATTAACAGAAGAAATTGCAGAAATTGTACGAAGTCAGTGTGGGGTGATTTTACGGAATGCAGTCTTTTACAGTTTCATTAACAGCGGCATCATAATATTGGCAGTACATTTGCGTTATAGATATAGAAATTAAGAACTCATTATAAAGTCAGTCAATTTTCTCATAAGCAGTTAGTTTTGGTTGCGACCCCTGTTTCCACAGGGGTCTATTTTTTTATATATACCCTCCTGCTGAATAAATATCCCATCACGGCCCCCGCAGTATCCGCGACAATATCAGCTCCGTCAAATGAACGGTTGACCACACAGTACTTTTGTACAAACTCCATTCCTGTTCCATAGGCAATGGCCAGCCACATTATCCAACTGAATAAATGACCCAGGCTTTTTTTGTCAGGGTTTGTCTTTTGTACCCCCCAGCACCAACTGATCACCATAATGGCAAAAAGGCCGGTATGCACCCATTTATCAAACCATATTTTATCCAGCCAGTCTTCTTTTGGAAAAGAGGAACCGGGTATGGTTAGCAGAATGGTACAGATAATGATCCATAAAATACCCGGAGTAAAAGGGAATACCCGCTTCATATTGCTTGTTTCGGCAATATTAGGGAGTTTTTGACAGCTCTGTCAATAAACAGGGAGCCCTGAAGAGCCCCCTGTTCTTAACCAACTATAGAACCAACACGACTATAGTCGTAGTAGTCCGGATTATATACGCAGTGAACAGGAAAAAAGATTGGGGGAAATATTCATCAGAGATTACCCATGACATACATAGCGCCACCAGGTTTGGAAGGATCAGGGCGATCGATTTTTTCAAGTGTGATGGCAAATGCCTGGGCATTCCCGACATTTTTCATACGAACCAGTAATTTTTTCTGGCGGACATTGTATTCCATCATGCCCAGGTCAACCGGCTGGCCGTCAAGCAGGGCCCATAGCTGGTATTGTTTGTCAGCAGGAGGGGCGGGCAGATTATTGGCCAGCAGGAATACATCATGGGAAGCGGTATCCCAGTAAACCGTGGCATAGGACTGGGGCGAGACTTCCATTCCTTTCAGCGAAGCCATTTTGATATTCGGGTTTTGCTGCAACTTCCCGATTTCTGCCACCAGGCCGGTAATATTATCGTTGGCTTTTTCAAGGTTGCCTGCCAGCGTTTTGTTTTCATTCATCTGGCTGATGTTCCAGCTAATACTTCCGGCTAATAAGAGAATCGCCACAGCGGCTGCATATTTCCAGCGTTTGGATGTGGTGCCATAAACCGGTTTCATAGTAATGACTTTAGCCTCGCTCCTGATTTCCTTTAATATATTCTCTTTTATAAATGCAGGGGGCCGGATCGTGGCAGACAGGGCTTGTTTCTCCAGGGCCATTTCAAAAGATGTACGTGCCTCCACGAGTTCGGGGTACCGCGAACAGTATTGTTCAAACTCCACCCGCTCTTCCGGACTGGCGAGTCCGAGCACGTAGCTTTCAATGATTCCGCTTGATATGTATTCCTGAATATTCAACGCCTTACTGTAATAAAGTTCTTAAATGTATTAATGCTGAACGAATTCTAGTTTT